>DATBPW010000481.1:0-5488 GCA_036561125.1 Ramlibacter sp.
GAAGCCGAAGATGCGCTTGAAGTCGGTGAAGCCGTTGTTGCCGCCGAAGCCCGTCTCGTTGCGGAAGAACAGCAGCATCGCCGCGTACGTCAGCGCCTGCGTGATGATCGAGAAGTAAACGCCCTTGATGCGCGAGCGGAACGCGAAGAAGCCGAAGACGAATGCCAGCAGGCCCGGCACGGCGACGATCAGCAGCAGCGTCGCGGGCACGCTGCCCGACAGCGTCCAGTGCCAGGGCAACCGCTTCCAGTCGAGGAACACCATGAAATCCGGCAGGTCGCTCTTGTACTGTCCCTCGCGCCCGATCTGGCGCATCAGGTACATGCCCATCGCGTAGCCGCCCAGCGCGAAGAACAGGCCATGCCCGAGCGACAGGATGCCGGTGTAGCCCCAGATCAGGTCCATCGCGAGCGCGCAGATGGCGTAGCACATGATCTTGCCGACCAGCGCGACGGCGTAATCGCTCATGTGGAATGCGCTGCCCGGCGGCACGACCAGGTTCATCGCCGGCGCGACGGCGCACACGCCCACGAGCGCGACGAGGAAGAAAGTCCAGCCCGTCTTCGTGAACAGCGGCCTCGGCCGCGGCAGCAGCACCGGCATCGGCTTGCGGGCTTCCAGCGTCGCCTCGAGTTCGGCGGGGGCGCGGTCCATCACGTTTCCGCGCTGCGGCCCTTGGCCGCGAACAGGCCTTGCGGGCGCTTCTGGATGAACACGATGATGACCACGAGCACCGCGATCTTCGCGAGCACCGCGCCGGCCCAGCCTTCGAGGAACTTGTTGAGGATGCCCAGGCCGAGCGCCGCGTACACCGTGCCGGCGAGCTGGCCGACGCCACCGAGCACGACGACCATGAACGCATCGACGATGTAGGCCTGCCCGAGGTCCGGCCCGACGTTGCCGATCTGGCTCAGCGCGCAGCCGGCCAGCCCCGCGATGCCGGAGCCGAGGGCGAATGCATACGTGTCCACGCTCGCCGTGTTCACGCCCATGCACGAGGCGATCGGGCGGTTCTGCGTCACGCCCCGCACGAACAGGCCCAGGCGCGTCTTCGCGATCAGCAGCGCCATCGCCGCGAGCACCGCCAGCGAGAAGCCGATGATCACGATGCGATTCCAGGGCAATTGCAGGTCGCCCATCAGCGCGAGCCCGCCGCTCATCCAGCCCGGGTTCTCGACGGCGACGTTCTGCGCGCCGAAGATCGAGCGCACGAGCTGCTGCAAGGCCAGGCTGATCCCCCACGTGGCGAGCAGCGTCTCCAGCGGCCGGCCGTACAGGAAACGGATCACGCCGCGTTCGAGGATCGCGCCCACGAACGCGGACGCCATGAACGCCACCGGCACGGCGGCGACGAGGTACGCGTCGAACGCGCCGGGCGCGTACTTGCGGAACAGGTTCTGCACGACGTAGGTCGCATACGCGCCGATCATCATCAGTTCGCCGTGCGCCATGTTGATCACGCCCATCAGGCCGTAGGTGATCGCCAGGCCCAGCGCCACCAGCAGCAGGATCGAGCCCAGGCTGATGCCCGAGAAGACCGCCGCCGCGCGCTCGCCCCAGCCCAGCGCCGATTCGACGTTGCGCAGCGACAGTTGCAGCGCGGCCTTGACGTCGGGCTCCTTCTCGGACTGGATGCGGTCGATCAGCATCGAGCGGATCGCCGGCGACTGGCTCGCGCCCAGCGCCTGCGCCGCGTGCAGGCGCTTGAGCTTGTCGGCCGAACCCAGCAGCGCGGCGGCGCGCACCAGCGACAGCTGCTCGCGGATCGCGGAATTGCGCTCCGCCGCGAGGGCCTTCTCGATCAGCGGCAGGCGACTTTCGTCGGGATCCTTCTGCAGTTCCTTCACCGCCGACAGCCGCTGGGCATCGTCCTTCGCGAACAGCCTGAGCGAAGCCAGCGCGGAATCGAGCTCGCCGCGCATGCGGTTGTTGCTCACCACGTCGTCGGCGTCGGCAGGCAGTTCCGATTCGGCGCCCGTGACCGGATCGACACCCTTGTCGTCCTTCACGATGAACAGCTTGCCGCCCGAAGTCTTGACGGCGTCGTCGGCCAGCGCCTGCAGGAAGGCGGCCGTCCTGCCGTCGGCGGTGGGCAACGCCTTGCCGATCGCCGCGATGCGCGCGTCGGCGTCGCCCAGTGCGATGGCGGTCGCTTCTGCCGGCGTCAGCGCGTGCGCCTGCGCCGCGACGAATACCGCCAACAAGAATGTGATCCGGTTGAGCATCTGTGCAATGCCTCGCAAGCGGGGCATTGCGCAGGACTCTTTCGCGGGCAGCCGTGGATCCGGCTTTGCCGGTCCACTGGCTGCGCCCCCTCGAGGGGGGAGCGCCGCAGGCGCTTCGGGGGTGGGCCCTAGACCTTCGACTTGCCGTCCGGCTCGTCCTTCTTCTTGTCGTTGCCCTCGATGTACGGCGACCACGGCTGCGCCTTGATCGGGCCCGGTGTCTTCCACACGATGTTGAATTGGCCGTCGGCCTTGATCTCGCCGATGAATACCGGCTTGTGCAGGTGGTGGTTCTTCGGGTCCATCGTGGACATGAAGCCGCCCGGCGCCTTGTAGGTCTGGCCGGCCATCGCCGCGATCACCTTGTCGACGTCGGTCGACTTGGCCTTCTCCACGGCCTGCTTCCACATGTGGATGCCGATCCACGTGGCTTCCATCGGGTCGTTGGTGAGCGGCTTGTCCTTGTGGCCCGGGATGTTGTGCGCCTTCGCGTACGCGCTCCACTCCTTGATGAACGCCGTGTTGGTCGGGTTCTTGATCGACATGAAGTAGTTCCATGCGGCCAGGTGGCCCACCAGCGGCTTGGTGTCGACGCCGCGCAGTTCCTCCTCGCCCACCGAGAACGCGACGACCGGCACGTCCTTGGCCTTCAGCCCCTGGTTGCCCAGCTCCTTGTAGAAGGGCACGTTGGAGTCGCCGTTGATCGTGGAGATCACGGCCGTTTTCTTGCCTTCCGACGAGAACTTCTTGATGTTGGCGATGATGGTCTGGTAGTCGGAGTGGCCGAACGGCGTGTACTCCTCCATGATGTCCTCGTCCTTCACGCCCTTGCTGTGCAGGAACGCGCGCAGGATCTTGTTGGTGGTGCGCGGGTAGACGTAGTCGGTGCCGAGCAGCACGAAGCGCTTGGCGCCGCCGCCTTCCTTCGACATCAGGTATTCGACGGCCGGGATCGCCTGCTGGTTCGGCGCGGCACCCGTGTAGAACACGTTCTTCGACAGCTCCTCGCCTTCGTACTGCACGGGGTAGAACAGCAAGCCGTTGTTCTCCTCGAACACCGGCAGCACCGACTTGCGCGACACGGAGGTCCAGCAGCCGAACACCACGGCCACCTTGTCCTGCGTGAGCAGTTGCTTGGCCTTCTCGGCGAACAGCGGCCAGTTCGACGCCGGGTCGACCACCACCGGCTCGAGCTTCTTGCCCATCACGCCGCCGTGCGCGTTGATGTCCTCGATGGCCATCAGCACCGTGTCCTTCAGGACGGTCTCGGAAATGGCCATCGTCCCCGACAGGCTGTGCAGGATGCCGACCTTGATCGTGCCCTTGTCCTGCGCTTGCGCGAAACCGCTTGCGCCCAGGCCCAGGCCCAGGCCGAGGGCGATGGAAGCCGTGAGTAGTTTGAGGTTCCCTCGACGATTCATGTGGCTGCTCCGTTGTGAGTGGTTGGGGTGAAGCCACTCACTACGCAAGGGATGTGCCACACAATCGAAACGGGGCCAACGCGGGTTCGCCGCGCGCGCAGCGCACGGTCATGTCGCACGCCGTCGCACACTACACGAGCGTCCCGCACCAAAATGCACCTTGCGCGCACGCGCACCGTGTCGCACGCGGCGCATGCACCGCATCGCGGCGTGGCACATGACTTGCGATGTCTCGTTTGGTGCAGGAGGCACAGGATGGAACTCACTCCCCGCGAAAAGGACAAGCTGCTGGTGTTCACAGCCGCGTTGCTGGCCGAACGGCGCAAGGCCCGCGGGCTCAAGCTCAATTACCCGGAAGCGGTGGCGCTGATCTCGGCCGCCGTGATGGAAGGCGCGCGCGACGGCAAGACCGTCGCGCAGTTGATGTCCGAAGGCCGCGCCGTGCTCACGCGCGCCGACGTGATGGAAGGCGTCGCGGACATGATCGGCGACATCCAGGTCGAGGCGACTTTCCCCGACGGCACCAAGCTCGTCACCGTGCACCAGCCGCTGCCCTGAAAGGACGCACATGATTCCCGGCGAAGTCCTCACCGACGGCCCCGACCTGGCGATCAACACCAGCCGGCGCACCACGGTCCTCGTGGTGAAGAACACGGCGGACCGGCCGATCCAGGTCGGCTCGCACTACCACTTCTTCGAATCCAACGGCGCGTTGCAATTCGACCGCGTCGCGGCGCGCGGCATGCGATTGAACATCGCGTCGGGCACGGCGGTGCGCTTCGAGCCCGGGCAGCAGCGCACCGTCGAACTCGTCGAGATCGGCGGCGACCGCGTGATCCACGGCTTTCGCGGCCTGGTGCAGGGGAAACTGTGATGGCGGCGATCGGCAGGCGTGCGTACGCGGAAATGTTCGGGCCGACGACGGGCGACCGCGTGCGGCTCGCCGACACGGAGTTGCTGCTGGAAGTGGAGGACGACTACACGCTGCGCGCGGGCGGCTACGGCGACGAGGTGAAATTCGGCGGCGGCAAGACGATCCGCGACGGCATGGCGCAAAGCCAGCGCTCGCGCGCGCAAGGCGCAATGGACGTGGTGCTCACCAACGCGCTCATCGTGGACCACTGGGGCATCGTCAAGGCCGACATCGGCGTGAAGGACGGGCGCATCGCCGTGATCGGCAAGGCCGGCAACCCGGACACGCAGCCGGGTGTGGACATCGTGATCGGGCCGGGCACGGAAATCATTTCGTGCGAAGGCTCGATCGTCACCGCGGGCGGCATCGACCCGCACATCCACTTCATCTGCCCGCAGCAGATCGAGGAGGCGCTCGCATCGGGCGTCACGACGATGCTCGGCGGCGGCACGGGGCCGGCCACCGGCACGCTCGCGACGACGTGCACGCCCGGCCCCTGGAACATCGAGCGCATGCTGCAGGCCGCCGATGCGTTCCCGATGAACCTGGGCTTTCTCGGCAAGGGCAACGCGAGCCGGCCCGACGCGCTGCGCGAGCAGGTCGACGCGGGCGCGATCGGGCTGAAGCTGCACGAGGACTGGGGCACGACGCCCAGCGCGATCGACAACTGCCTCGCGGTGGCGGAAGCGACGGACACACAGGTCGCCATCCACAGCGACACGCTGAACGAGTCCGGCTTCGTCGAGAACACCATCGCGGCGACGAAGGGCCGTACGCTGTGCGCGTTCCACACCGAGGGCGCGGGCGGCGGCCACGCACCGGACATCCTGCGCGTGGTCGGCGAGCCGAACTTCCTGCCGTCGTCGACCAACCCGACGATGCCCTACACGGTGAACACCCTCGACGAGCACGTCGACATGCTGATGGTG
>DATBPW010000482.1:0-3793 GCA_036561125.1 Ramlibacter sp.
GCGTCGTCCGCGATCCCCGAAACGGATATATCGCAAAGCGACACATTTTTCCGCCGCGCTGTCCGACAATCGGGATCGGCCACCCGGGCGCGCAGGCGCCCTTCAAGGGAGAACGAATTGGCGAAGAAGAAGACCACGAGCGACCAGGTGCTGGAGCGGCTCCACGAATGGGGCGTGCGGCGCGTGTACGGCTATCCCGGCGACGGCATCAACGGGCTGATGGGCGCGTTCGGCCGCATCGGCGACAAGTTGCGCTTCGTGCAGGCGCGCCATGAAGAGCTGGCGGCCTTCATGGCCTGCGCGCACGCGAAGTTCACCGGTGAAGTCGGCGTGTGCATGGCGACCTCGGGGCCCGGCGCGATCCACCTGCTCAACGGGCTTTACGACGCGAAGGCCGACCACCAGCCCGTCCTGGCGATCGTCGGGCAGCAGGCGCGCGCGGCGCTCGGCGGCGACTACCAGCAGGAAGTCGACCTGATGAACCTGTTCAAGGACGTCGCGCACGAGTTCGTGCACATGGCCACCGTGCCGGCGCAGGTGCGGCACCTCATCGATCGCGCGATCCGCATCGCGAAGGACCAGCGCACCGTCACGTGCGTGATCCTGCCCAACGATTTGCAGGAGCTCGATGCGGTCGAGAAGCCGCCGCGCGAGCACGGCACGATCCACAGCGGCATCGGCCGCACGTTCAAGCGGGTGCTGCCGTCCGACGACGAGTTGCGCGCAGCGGCCGACGTGCTCAACGCCGGCGAGAAGGTCGCGATTCTTGCGGGCGCCGGTGCGCTGCATGCGACGGACGAGCTCGTCGCCGTCGCGGACATGCTCGGCGCCGGCATCGCAAAGGCGCTGCTCGGCAAGTTCGCCGTTCCGGACGAACTGCCCTACGTCACGGGTTCGATCGGCCTGCTCGGCACCGCGCCCAGCTGGGAGATGATGAGCGACTGCGACACGCTGCTCATGGTCGGGTCGAGCTTCCCGTATTCGGAGTTCCTGCCGAAGGAAGGGCAGGCGCGCGGCGTGCAGGTCGACCTGGACGGGCGGCGCATGTCGCTGCGCTACCCGATGGAGCTCAACCTCGTGGGCGACAGCAAGGAGACATTGTCCGCGCTGCTGCCCTACCTGAAGCGCAAGGAGCGGCGCGACTGGCGCGCGAAGATCGAGAAGAACGTCGCGCGCTGGTGGAAGGTGATGGAAAAGCGCGCGATGAACGAGGCCACGCCGGTCAACCCGCAGCGCGTGTTCTGGGAACTGTCGCCCAAGCTGCCCGACAACTGCATCCTCACGTGCGACTCGGGCACGTCCGCCGCGTGGTATGCACGCGACCTGAAAGCCCGCCGCGGCATGATGGGTTCGCTGTCGGGCGGCCTCGCCACGATGTGCCCCGGCGTGCCCTACGCGACCGCCGCCAAGTTCTGTTATCCGGATCGCCCGGTGATCGCGCTCGTCGGCGACGGCGCGATGCAGATGCTCGGCATCAACGGCCTGGTCACCATTGCCGACCACTGGCGCGAATGGCAGGACCCGCGGCTGGTCGTGATGGTGCTGCACAACAGCGACCTCAACATGGTCACGTGGGAGCAGCGCGGCATGGCCGGCGACCCGAAGTTCAGCGCGTCGCAGAACCTGCCGCGCCTGCCGTTCGCCGAGTACGCCAACATGCTCGGCCTGCACGGCATCCGCGTCGACGACCCGAATCGCCTTGCGTCGGCATGGGACGAGGCGCTGGGCGCCGGCAAGCCGGCCTTGCTCGAAGTGGTCACCGACCCGAACGTGCCGCCGCTGCCGCCGCACATCAACGCGAAGGAAGTGAAGAACTACCTCAAGGCGCTGCTGCACGGCGACCCGGACGCGACGCAAGTCGTCACCGCCAGCGCGCGGGAAGTGTGGGCGTCGCTGTCGACGCACGAGTGACCGCGTCGCCATGACGCGCAACCCGCCCGGGATCCCGATCGGCGTCGACGTCGAAGCGTTGGAGCGCGACCTGCGTGCAAGCGTGAAAGGCGAAGTGCGTTTCGATGCGGGCTCGCGCGCGCTGTACGCCACCGACGCGTCGAACTATCGCCAGGTGCCGATCGGTGTCGTCGTCCCGCGCAGCGCGGACGACGTCGTCGCGACGGTCGCGGCGTGCCGCAAGCACAACGCGCCCGTGCTGTCGCGCGGCGGCGGCACGAGCCTGTGCGGGCAGTGCTGCAACGTGGCCGTGGTCATGGACTTCACGAAGTACATGAACCGCGTGCTGGAGATCGACACGCAGTCGCGCACCGCCACCGTCGAGCCCGGCTGCGTGCTCGACGACCTGCGCGAACAAGCCGCGCAAGTCGGCCTGACCTTCGCGCCCGATCCCGCCACGCACACGCACAACACGGTGGGCGGGATGATCGGCAACAACTCGTGCGGGCCGCATTCGGTGATGGGCGGCGAGACCGTCCACAACGTGATCGAGCTGGAGATCCTCACGTACGACGGCCTGCGGATGTGGGTCGGTGGCCCGGAGACGTTCGGGCGGATGGCCGCGATGGGCGGGCGCGCCGCCGGGATCGCAACCCGCCTGAAGGAACTCGGCGAGCGCAACGCCGAGCGCATCCGCGAGAAGTTCCCGCCGATCCCGCGGCGCGTATCGGGCTTCAACCTGCCCGCGCTGTTGCCGGAGAACGGCCCCGACATCGCGAAGGCGCTCGTCGGCAGCGAAGGCACGTGCGTCGTCGTGTTGCAGGCGAAGCTGCGCATGCTGCCGAACCCCAGGTTCCGCACGCTGGTCGTGCTCGGCTACGACAGCGTGGCCGAAGCGGGCGACGACGTGCCCGAGGTGATGAAGTCCGGCCCGATCGCGCTCGAAGGCATGGACGACCGGCTGGTCGAGGACATCAAGCAATCCCACATCCACGTCGATTACCTCGGGCTGCTGCCCGACGGCAAGGGCTGGTTGATCGTGGAGTTCGGCGGCGATACGAAAGACGAATCGAACGCGCGCGCGCAGAAACTCTTCGACACGCTGAAGCAGCACGACCGCCCGCCCGCGATGAAGCGCGTGGACGACCCGGTGCAGGAACAGCACATCTGGAAGATCCGCGAATCGGGCCTGGGCGCGACGGCACACGTGCCCGACAAGCCGGTCACGTGGGAAGGCTGGGAAGATTCGTCGGTGCCGCCCGAACGCGTGGGCGAGTACCTGCGCAAGCTGCGCGCGCTGTTCGACCAGTACGGCTACGGCTGCGACCTGTACGGCCACTTCGGGCAGGGCTGCATCCACACGCGCATCGACTTCGACCTGGAAACGCAAGGCGGCATCGAGAAGTTCAGGCGCTTCCTGCACGACGCCGCGCATCTCGTGGTGAGCCTGGGCGGCTCGATCTCCGGCGAGCACGGCGACGGCCAGTCGAAAGCGGAGCTGCTGCCGATCATGTTCGGGCCCGAACTCGTGCGCGCGTTCGAGGAATTCAAGGCGATCTGGGACCCGGGCAACCGCATGAACCCGGGCAAGGTCGTGCACGCGTACCGCGCCGACGAGAACCTGCGCCTGGGCACCGGCTACGACCCCGCACCGGTGGAAACGCGCATGTTCTTCGCCGCCGACAAGGGCGACTTCGCGCGCACGGTGCTGCGTTGCGTTGGCGTGGGCGAATGCCGCAAGCACCACGGCACGATGTGCCCGAGCTACCACGCCACGCGCGAGGAGATGCACAGCACGCGCGGGCGCGCGCACCTGCTGTTCGAGATGATCAACGGCGAGCGCGACGGCGGCGTGCTCACGAAGGGCTGGCAGGAGCCGGCCGTCAAGGAGGCGCTCGACCTG
>DATBPW010000483.1:0-3609 GCA_036561125.1 Ramlibacter sp.
CGCGCAGCTCAAGGCGCAGCTCGCGAACTTCAAGATCCCGAAGAAGTGCTTCGTGGTGGAAGAGCTGCCGCGCAACCAGATGGGCAAGGTGCAGAAAAAGTTGCTGCGCGACGAGCACAAGGAGCTCTTCACGTGACATCCCGCCTCAGCCGTTAACAGATCTTCACGCAGCAGTTACCGCAAACTGTCGTCATCCGCGGGTGCCGGGCCGTTTTAAGATGGACCGGCAACCATCCGGTGAAACCAAGGAGATCAGTCGATGAAGAGAAGCCTGCAAGGCGTGCTGGGAGCCGCCGCCCTCGTTGTGGCGGGACATGCCGCCGCCCAGATCACACTGTACGACGGCGACGGGTTCCGCGGCCGCGCGGTCACCATCAACGGGCCGGTGCGCAACCTCGAGCGGATGGACTTCAACGACCACACGTCGTCGATCGTCGTCGAACGCGGCCGCTGGGTCGTGTGCGAGCACGCGCGCTTCGAGGGCCGTTGCGTGATCCTGCGCCGCGGCAACTATCCCAACTTGCGAGAGTTCGGGTTGAACAACCAGATCTCGTCGGTCGGACCCGCGGACGATCGCCGCCGCTGGGGCCGCTACGAGGAGATGGCGCCTGTCGCCGGCGAACCGATGTACCAGGAATGGCGCGTGCATCCCGGTGAGCGCATCCGTGAAGTGCCGGTCGCTTCCGTGCACGCCGTGGTCGGCCCGCCGAACCAGCGCTGCTGGATCGAGCGCCAGCAGGTCGCGCAGCCGGCCAACCAGCCGAACGTGGGCGGTGCGCTCATCGGCGGGTTGGTGGGCGGCATCCTCGGCCACCAGATCGGCGGCGGCTCGGGCAAGGACCTCGCCACTGCCGGCGGCGCCGTGGCCGGCGCGGTGGTCGGCTCGAACGTGGCCAACCAGAACGGCGGCGGGGTCGCTACGCGCGACGTGCAGCGCTGCCAGAACGTGTCGAGCGCGACGCCCGAGTACTACGACGTCACGTACTTCTTCCGCGGCATGGAGCACCACGTGCAGATGTCGGCGCCCCCCGGCCCGACCGTCCGCATCAACGATCGCGGCGAGCCGCGAATGTAATTCGCATCACGCCGGCGCGCGCGTCGCGGCCGGCGTGCTCGCGCGGTTGCGCGCGTCGTTCAGCAACGCGACGAGCGCATCGAGTTCGACCGGCTTGGTCAGGTGCGCGTCGAAGCCGGCGTCGAGCGTGCGGCGCTTGTCTTCCTGCGTGCCGTAGCCGGTCATCGCGATCGCGAACACCTTCTCCAGCCCCGGCGCGGCGCGCATGCGCTTGAGCGTCTCGAACCCGTCCACGTCGGGCATCGCGATATCGAGCAGCACCACGTTCGGCAGGAAGTGCCGCGCGAGCTCGACCGCGCTCGCGCCCGAGTACGCCGCTTCGACCTCGCTGCCGAGCAACCGCAGGATCGCCGTCGTGGTGTCCGCGGAGTCGCGGTTGTCGTCGACCACGAGGATGCGGCGCCCGTGCGTGCTGCCGCCAACCGCAGGCGTGGGCGCGGCGGCCGCGCTCTGCACGGCGGGCAGCCGCACGGTGAACGTGCTGCCCTGGCCCGGGCCGGGGCTGCGCGCCTCGAGCGTGCCGCCGTGCATCTCCGCGAGCGAGCGCGCGAGCGTCAAGCCGATGCCCAGGCCGCTTTCGGTCGGCGAGTCCGCGTGCGCCTGGCGGAACAGTTCGAAAATCGATTCGAGGTCGTGCTGGGCGATGCCGCGCCCGTTGTCGCTGACCGAGATCGTGGCGAACCCCTCGGCCGATTCGGCCTTCAGCGTGATGCTGCCCCCGTCGGGCGTGTACTTCGCCGCGTTGACGAGCAGGTTCTGCAGGATCTGCGACAGCCGCGTCGGGTCCGCATTCACGTAGATCGGCTGCGTCGGCGCCTCGACGGTGAGCCGATGCCGCCGCGAATCGATCAGCGGCTTCGCGGCCTCGACGCTGCGGCTGACGACCTCGCCCACGCGGACGACCTCCAGGCGCAGCTTGACCTTGCCGGTCGAGATGCGCCCGATGTCGAGGAGGTCGTCGACCAGCCGCGTCACGTGCGTGAGCTGCCGGTCGATGATGTCGCGGCAGTTGCGCAGCGCGGGCGTGGGCAGCTCCTCGAGCTGCATCACGGTCACCGCGTTGCGGATCGGCGCGAGCGGGTTGCGCAGTTCGTGCGCCAGCATCGCGAGGAATTCGTTCATGCGCCGGCTCGAGCGCTCCAGCTCCTCGAGCCGCCGGCGCTCGGTCATGTCGCGCGTGACTTTCGCGAAGCCGATCAGCTTGCCGTCGCCCGAGCGAATCGCGCTGACGACGGCGTTGACCCAGTACACCGTGCCGTCCTTGCGCACGCGCCAGCCTTCGTTCTCGACGCGGCCGAACAGCTTGGCGGCTTCGAGCTCCGCCTGCGGCTTGCCCTCGTCGCGGTCCTGCGGCGTGTAGAACGTGGCGAGCGGCTTGCCGATGATCTCGTGCGCTTCCCAGCCGTTGATGTCGCGCGCACCGGAGTTCCAGCTGCGCACGTTGCCGTCTTCGTCCAGCATGAAGATCGCGTAGTCGCGCACGTTCTCCACCAGCAGGCGCAGGCGCTCCTCGCTCTCGCGCAGCTGCTCCTCCTGCGCGCGCCGCTCGCTCAGGTCGCGCGTCACCTTGGCGAAGCCGGCCAGCCCGCCGCTGCCGTCATGGATCGGCGTGATGGTCACGTTGGCCCAGAAGCGGCTGCCGTCCTTGCGCACGCGCCAGCCTTCGTCCTCGAGGCGGCCGTGCTGCACGGCGCGGCGCAGCTCCTCCTGCGGCCAGCCGCTGGCGATCGCGTCGGGCGGGTAGAAGACGGAGAAGTGCTGGCCGATGATCTCGTCGGCCGTGTAGCCCTGCACCTTCTGCGCGCCCGCGTTCCACGACACGACATGGCCCTGCGGGTCCAGCACGAAGATGCCGTAGTCGAGCACGGATTCGACCAGCAGCCGGGACCGGGCCTCCAGGGATTCGTCGAGGCGAGGCGCGCCGCTGGGCGTCCCTGTCGAGTTGTTGTGCGGCACGGGGCCGATTATGGTCGGTCCCCCGGCTCGCAAACCCGCCGTGCGCCGTTTGCGGCGTTGTCCTACAGGCAGCCAGCCCGGCGCAGGACGGTGCGCCACGCGGTTGAAGTCCGGACTACATGCCGCCTTGCCGCGCGCGGACGCGCGCGTGCGTTGCAGTTCAACCTCACAACCGACGCAGTCCTAGCCCTTCCGACGCAAAACAACTACCATCTACGGCTCAGGTTAAGCGCAGACTATTAGCATGTCATTAACCGGTGATTTTGGTGATTGCATGGAAGAAAAAGCGCGACTGACGATCCTGATCGACCCCGCCAAGAAGAAGGCGTTCGAAGACCTGTGTTCGTCCCAGGACATGACTTCATCGCAGATGGTGCGGCAGCTCATCAGGCAGTACCTCGACAAGCACGGGGTGCAGTACGTCCCCACCGAGAAGAAGAAAACCCGCAGGTGATCCACGCTCGCTGTGCGCCGGCTTCGCGGCCGGCGCATTTTTTTTTGCGCGCGCCCGGCGTGGCGCGCGCGCCACTCGGCGGCCCCAAACCAATTATCATTTGGGTAAAATTGGGACCGCCAAG
>DATBPW010000484.1:0-2365 GCA_036561125.1 Ramlibacter sp.
CGAAATCGGGATCGTTGACCAGGACGAGCATGACCTTGCCCTTGAAGTCATAGCCCTTGAAGTCGTCCCAGTTGCGCTCGGGCGCCTTCACGCCGTAGCCCGCGAAGACGAGCGGCGCATCGGCGATCGCAAGGCGCTGCACGCCGGTGCGCGCGGGCTGGATCGACAGCTGCTCGCCTTGCGTCCACTGCTCGCGCACGTCGCCCGCGCGCACGTCGACCTTCAGCGGACCCGCGAACGTGAAGTGGCGCAGCGGCACGCGCTGGGTCCATGCACGCACGCCGGGAGCGATCGGATCGCCGGCGGGCTGCAAACCCGCGGCCTTGAACTGCCGCACGATGTACGCGATCGTCTTCACTTCGCCGGCGCTCGCGGGCGCGCGGCCTTCGAATGCGTCCGACGCGAGCACCTTGATGTGGCGCGCGAAGCCTTCGGGGGTGAATTCCGGCGTCGCGGCAGCCGCGCACACGCAGCCGAATGCCAGCGCGAGCGCGCCGAATGCGTTCCTCTTCATCGCTCTGGCCCTCAGGGATTCTTGTTGTGGCTGAGCGCGTTGCTCACGAGCTTGGCCGTGATGTCCACGATCTGGATCATGCGGTCGTAGGGCATGCGCGTGGGGCCGATCACGCCGACCGTGCCGACGATCTGGCCGTCCACCCGGTACGGCGCGCTCACCACGCTCAGCTCCTCGATCGGCACCACCTGGCTTTCACCGCCGATGAAGATGCGCACGCCCGCGGCCTGCCCGGAGATGTCCAGCAGGCGCATCAACTGCGTCTTCTGCTCGAACAGGTCGAAGGCGCGACGCAGCTGGCCCATGTCGTGCGTGAAGTCGGTCACGGCCAGGAGGTTGCGCTCGCCGGAGATCACCACTTCGTCCTGTTCGCTGATCGCCTCGCTCGACGCCTGCACGGCCGCCTGCATCAGCTCCGCGATCTCGGTGCGCAGGCGCTCCACTTCGCCCTTGAGCTTGTCGCGCACCTGCTCGATCGCCATGCCGGCGTAGTTCGCGTTGAGGAAGTTGGCGGCTTCGATCAGCTGCGACTGCGTGTAGTCCTGCTGCGTGAACACCACACGGTTCTGCACGTCGCCCTCGGGCGAGACGATGATCACGAGGAAGCGCCGCTCCGACAGCCGCAGGAACTCGATGTGGCGGAACACCGACGTGCGGCGCGGCGCCATCACGACGCCGACGAACTGCGACAAGTTCGACAGCAACTGCGCCGCATGCGCGATGACCTTCTGCGGCTGGTCCGGCGGCAGTTCCGGCGCGTTGGCCAGCTGTTCGCGCCGTGCAGTGAGCATGGTGTCGACGAACAGGCGATAGCCGCGCGCTGTGGGCACGCGGCCGGCCGAGGTGTGCGGGCTGGCGATCAGCCCGAGCTCCTCGAGGTCCGCCATCACGTTGCGGATGGTCGCGGGAGACAAGTCCAGCCCCGAGGCCCGCGACAGGGTGCGCGAGCCTACTGGTTGGCCCTCGGCGATGTACCGCTCGATCAGGGCCTTCAACAACAGCTTGGCGCGATCGTCGAGCATATGCATGGCATTTTATCCAGCGATGCGGCACCATAGATGCTCTAATTTCGCAGCAATGAAATCCCTGTTCCGCCACGTCGCCCTCGTCGGCAAGTACCAGACCACCGCGTCCGGCCCCGGCGGCGCGTCGTCGCTGGCCGCGCTGCAGGACGTCGCGCAGTTCCTCGCCACGCAGGGCTGCGACGTCGTGCTCGAACGCGAGACGGCGCAGGCCTCGGGCATGGCCGGCCATCCGGCGCTCGACGTGCCCGAGATCGGCGCCCAGTGCGATCTGGTGCTGGTCGTCGGCGGCGACGGCACGATGCTCGGCATGGGCCGGCGCCTGGCGCAATACGGCGTGCCGCTGGTGGGCATCAACCAGGGCCGGCTCGGGTTCATCACCGACATCCCGCTCGGCAGCTTCCGCGAGGCGCTCGAGCCGATGCTGGCCGGGCACTACGAGGAAGACCAGCGCACCGTCATGCAGGCCTGCGTGATGCGCGAAGGCCAGACGGTGTTCGAGGCGACCGCGATGAACGACGTCGTGGTCAATCGCGGCGCGACATCGGGCATGGTCGAGCTGCGCGTGGAGGTCGATGGGCACTTCGTCGCGAACCAGCGGGCTGACGGCCTCATCGTCGCGTCGCCCACCGGCTCCACGGCGTACGCGCTGTCGGCGGGCGGGCCGCTGCTGCATCCGTCCAATCCCGGCTGGGTCATCGTGCCGATCGCGCCGCACACGCTGTCGAACCGGCCCATCGTGCTGCCCGACGCGGCGGAGATCGCGATCGAGCTCGTCTCGGGCCGCGACGCCAGCGCCAATTTCGACATGCAGTCGCTCGCGTCGCTG
>DATBPW010000485.1:0-9981 GCA_036561125.1 Ramlibacter sp.
TTCAGGATCTTGTTGACCGCGTGGCCCATGTGGATCTGGCCGTTGGCGTAGGGCGGGCCGTCGTGCAGGATGAACTTCTCGTGATTGCAGCGCGCCGCGCGCAGCTTCTTGTAGATGCCGTTTCGCTCCCACTCCTGGATCCACGCGGGTTCGCGCTTGGGCAGGTCGCCGCGCATCGGGAACGGCGTGTCGGGCAGGTTGAGCGTGGCGCGGTAGTCGGTCTTGTCTGTCATGGGAACCTCGAAGTCAATGCACAGTTGTCATGCCGGACTCGATCCGGCATCCAGTGTCTTCGCGTGCGAAGAAGACGCTGGATTGCGGCTCAAGGCCGCAATGACAAAGCGACCGACTAAATTCGATCCCTCGTGGTCTGGCGACGTGTCGACGCGAAGAACGCACGCGCATCCGCGACGTCCTTCGCGATGCCTTGCTCGAGCGCATCGAGGCCGTCGTACTTGAGCTCGTCGTGCAGTTTGTGCAGCAGTTCCACGCGCACGATTTTACCGTAGCCCCCCTCGTCGCCAAGGTGCGCGGGCCATTCGAGGCAGTGCGTCTCGAGCAGCACGCGCCCGCCGTTCGCATCCGCCGGGTCGAGCGACGGGCGGATCCCGAGGTTCGCCACGCCTTCGATGGGCTCATTGCGCAGACCATGCACGTGCACCGCGAAGATCCCGCCGGCCGCGGGCTTCCAGTGCGAGAAGCGCAGGTTGATCGTCTTGAAGCCCAGCTCGCGGCCGAGCTTGCGGCCATGCACGACGTGCCCGCTGATGCTGTACGGCCGCCCGAGCAGCGCAGCCGTGCCGTCCATGTCGCCTCGAGCCAGCGCTTCGCGCACGGCGGAACTCGAGACGCGCAGCCCGTGCACCTGGTAGCTGTTCATGCGTGCGACGTCGAAGCCGTTCGCCGCGCCGGCGGCATCGAGCATCGCGTAATCGCCCGCACGTTTCGCGCCGAAGCGGAAGTCGTCGCCGACCAGGACGTACTTCGCGCCGAGCCCGCGCACCAGCACGTTGTCGATGAACGCTTGCGGAACTTGCGAGGCCAGCCGCATGTCGAACGGAAGGACCACGCACTGGTCGACGCCGCAGCGCGCGAGCTCGGTCAACTTGTCGCGCAGCGTCGCGACGCGCGCGGGCGCGAGCTCCGGCTTGCGGGCGATGCGCGCGAAGAAGTCGCGCGGGTGCGGCTCGAACGTGAGCACGCAGCTGGGCACCTCGCGGTGCTTCGCCTCGTTGTTCAGCAGTGCCAGCATCGCCTGGTGGCCGCGGTGCACGCCGTCGAAGTTGCCGATCGTCACGGCGCTCGCGGGCGCGATGCCGGGGTGATGGAAGCCGCGGAAGATCTGCATCGGGGCCGGCGTGGGTTGATATCTTTTTGATAGCAGGCCGCGCGCGCCTGCCAAAGCACCGCGCGTGGTGCGTCGGCGGGCGGTCACGGTTTCAGGGTATATTGTGCTGTAGAGCGCGCTTCGCGCGCTGAGGCGCCGGATAAAGGAGGCGCGCAAGCGCGCCGGTTGTGCCCGACGTGCCGAAAGGAGCCCGAGTCTTGAAGGTGTTGAAGTTGTCGGCCCAGGGACTGCCCCAGTCGTGGATTTCACTGGAGCAGGCGGTGCTGCATTACGCCGCCGGCGAGGTGCGGTGGGAAGTCGGCAGGCAGGTGGCCGTGTTCCGCGGCGGGCACAACGCCGTGACGGGGCGCCAGTCGATGATCGCCGTGAGCAGCATCATCGGCACGAAGGGCGTGCCCAACATCAACCCGTTCGACCTCAAGCCGGGCCTGACCAATGGCAAGCTCTTCGCGCGCGACCGCAACGTCTGCGCCTACTGCGGCGGCGACTTCCACGAGGAAGAGCTCACGCGCGAGCACATCATTCCGTTCGCGCAGAACGGCAAGGACCACTGGATGAACGTGGTGACGGCCTGCCGCGCATGCAATCACCGCAAGGGCAGCCGCACGCCGGAGCAGGCGCACATGTCGCTCATCTACACGCCGTACGTGCCTAGCCTGTGGGAAGACTTCATCCTGCGCAACCGCCGCATTTTGGCGGACCAGATGGAGTTCCTGATGGCGCACCTGCCGAAGAACTCACGGTTGCATTCGTAGCCGGGCGAAGGCCGGCTCAGGCCGGGTAGCGCTCGTATTGCAACGCAGTTGCACCCAAGTGCACTTCGATGCGCGATCCGCCGGCAAGTTGCGCGATCGCTTTGGCAGGCAACATGCCCAGGCCGTCGGTCCACCGATGATGCGCTTCGGGAGGGTGGAAGCCCCGCGTCAGCGTCGGGTCATCGTGACCGATTTCGATGCGGCCCGCGGGCCCGTGAAGCACGATTTTGGCCAGCGCGACACCCAACATCCGGTCGTCCGGCGACTTGCTGTGCAGACGTCTCGGGACGCAGCTGCGCGAGGCGATCTGGATGGAAGATGCAGGAGCCGCGAGGCGGAAAGTCCAGCGCGCCGCCGTGCAAGATTCCGCATCGACGCGAACGCCGTCGACCAGCAGGTGAAGGTCGGGTTCGATGAGCCGCTTCATCCTGGCGATGTGCTGCCTGATCTCATCGTTGGGCCAGCGCCGGCTGACCTCGGCCGCCAGGGGCAATGCCTCCGTCACGCGGCCGCGCCGGCCGAGAAAATCCGTCAAGCGCCACCACAACATTGCGTTGGGCACGATTTCCCAGGTTCTCCGCAGATGGGCCTCGGCCGCCGCATCGTCGCCATCGAGCGCCGCGATCTCGCTCAGGGCGAAGTGTGCGTGCGGCTCGTCGGGCGCGACAACATCGCGCGCCCGAGCGAGCAGGTGCGCAGCCTGCTCGTGCCTCTTGATGGAGCGCAGGTGGCGGACCGCGCGAGCGATGCCGACGAGGGGGATCGATTCGCGCTCCACGCTGCACAGGAAGGCTTCGGCCGCTTCTTCAGGACGATGGGCTTCTGCCTGCGCCTCGCCGAGATTGCGATAGAGCCACCAGGGCAACCGGTCCGCCGGCCCGCTCCGGATGGCGGCCTGGTAGGCGGCGATTTCGCCTTCGCGATCGCCGGACTTGCAGGCATCCCGCGCTTGGAGGGCATGGCGCCACGACGACCTTTCGTCACGCTCGCGTGCCGCTGACTGCCTGCGCTCGCGCATCTCGGGGCGGGAAAGCTCGGCGCGCGCTGCCTCCACAGCGAGCGCGAGCTGTCCATCGAACTGCGGCAGCCAGCTGTCGACGGACTCCTTCGCGAGAATGCTGCCATGATCGCCGCGCGCGTCGATGCGGTGGATCTTCCCGCTCACGATGTCGCCCCATCCCTGCTGGGGATCGGCCAGATGGGATGCGGGACGAACAGTCGCCTGGATGAGCCATACATCGCCGCGGTAGGTACGGGTCACGTAACCGGCCATCATGTGCTGGCAGTGGGTCTTGACGGTCGCCTCGATGTCGCCAGCGTTCCTGACGCCGAAGTAGCGCTTGTGAAAGTCGGCTTCGTCGTCGATGACGCCGAGAAACGCGACATGCTCGCCGGCGGCGAACAGCTGCTGCGCGACTTCCAATGCGAGGTGCGCCGCGAAAGAATGCCCCGCGAGGCAATAGGGGCCCGTGGGCTGGGCTTCGCGCAACGCAGCGACGCATTTCGCCGCGTGGCTTTCCAGGCGGACGGCAGCCGGCGGAAATTCCGTGGGCCTCCAATGAATGCCCAACACTGCGCGGGCGCGCTCGATGGGTTGGGGCGGATGGAAGGTCGGACATGTTCCGGCCAGTCCGTGGAGAAGGACCAGCGGGGGCTCCACTTTCCCTTCGCGAAGCTTCACGACCCGAAATGCCGGATCGTGTTCGATTTTCGGCGCGCTGCCCGCGTGCTTGGCCGCAAGTCGGGCCAGCAGCGCGGCGAATTCGCCGATGCTGCCGCATTCGCGCATGTCGGCAGGCTCCACGATCACGGACATGGCCTCTTCGATGTCCGCGAGCAGTTGCAGTTCGGATAGGGAGTCGAGCCCCAGCGAGCCCACTTCCGCCTCGAAGTCGACCGCCGTCACACCGAGTTCCGCCACGAGTAGTCGAGCCAGTGTGCGTTCCGCTTCGGACTGCGGGGCCGTTCGCCGCGGTGCGGGTTTCGGCCAGCCGAACCGCGAACGGCGCTCAGCCGCGGGCCGCATTCTCGTGCCGCAGGATGCCTCGCGGGCCCGCGCCGGTTGTCGTCTGGATAGAGATTCGCATGCCATGCCTCCCACCACTGCCACCCTCGGTGGACATGCTAGGGGAGCGGTCGGCTTCGCGCCAGTGGGACGCACCCGGGCCGGGTTCCCCGCAAGTTTGCAGTGGAACGCCGGCGATCCCGGCCTTCGCCGGGATGACGACTCAGTAAGTCAGCTCCAGCACCGACACATTGTTTTCGTTGAGCCGCCACGTGCGGCCGACAACACGTTCGCCATTGAACTCCGCCACGATCGCGCGCGGCAGGCCTTCGGGCTTGAGGCGCGACACCGCGACGCCCGCGCCGGGCACTGCACCGGGCGGCGGCGACTGGCCGTCGAAGGCCATCTTGTCGCGTGACGGATCGAGGTAGCCGCGCGGCCGCGACATGAGAACGAGTGACGGCGCGTTCCTGTCGGCTGCGGACACTCGCTCCGGCCGCATCGTGATGTAGTTGCTCGAGCGCGGGAACGGGCTGCGGTAGATGTGCGTCGTCGCGTAGCCGTCGGCGGCGATTTCGAACTCGTAGCGCGCATCGTGCGCGGCGGCGAATGGTCCCCACGCGCCGTCGGCCGCGATCGTGCGGGTGTACACCGCGTCGCCGCGCCGCTCGCCGGTGGATGGGTCGATCGCAAAGATGCGCAGGTGCGCACCGGCCAGGCCGATGTTCGTGCCCGCGCCGCTCACCTTGCCTGAGAGCATCACCTCGCCTTCCGGGACAACATCGGGATGCGCGGGCGCATGCCCGGTGATGAACCGGTACATCGCCGCGAACGCTGGTTCCGAATAGGCGGTTTCGCGATGGTCGATCCGCGGGATCATGACGTTGGTCGCGCCCCTGAGTTCGGGCCCTTCGTAGGTGACGCCAGTCGCCACGCCGCGCTTGCCGATCCACAGCCCATCGGGTTGCGCGAACTTGTCGTTGCGGTCGGAGCGGATCGTCATCCACTTCACGGGCCCGGTGACCTCGTCGCCGTTGGCATTCTTCGGCTTGTTCAGCGCCGTGAGGTTCGGCCCTTGGCCGTAGAACTCGCTGTTGTCCGAAAACCCGTCGATGTGCACCGCCCACACGCCGTGGTTGGGTGTGCCGCCGAGGATCGCGTGGCTGACGTACGGCTCACCGCCGTCGTTGTAGATGTAGTTGCGGATCGCGTTGCCACCGCGCGAGTTGCCCACCAGCACGACCTGCTTCGCGCCCGTCGCGTGCAGCACTTTTTCCACTTCGGATTTGAGGAGCGCCGCATTCTCCGCGGCGGAGCTGCGGCCCGCCTGCGGCTTCGTGTCGTCGTCGCGCGCAAGAGGCAGCGGCACGTCGATCGCGTACAGGCGCTCGCGCGGCCAGCCGTTGGATTCGAAGCGCCAGAGCGTCGTCTGCCACAGGCCGGCGGTATCGCCGTTGCCGTGCACGAAAACGATCGGTGGGTACTCTTCGAGCGCCGGCGCGCCAGCGCACGACGCCAAGGCGAATGCTGCTGCGAGTGCGAGCAGCCAGCGGCGGGTGATGTTCATCAGGTCTCCTCGCAAATGAAAACGCCCGCGGGTGCGGGCGTCATTGCGGTCAAGTGCTGCGGGTCAAGCAAAGACGCCGGCCGTGTCCTGCATTCTTGCGGAGACCTCCGCAAGGTGGTGCAGGGTATCCCCGAACGTCAGTTCGAGCTGCGTGAGCTTCTTGAAGTAGTGGCTGCCGGCATATTCGTCGGTCACACCGATGCCGCCGTGCATCTGCACCGATTGCTGGCCGACGAAGCGCATCGACACGCCCAGCTGGTACTTCGCGCGCGCCATCGCGCGGCGGCGCTCTTCGGCCGGCGCGTTGAGCTTGAGCGACGCGTAGTAACTCATGGAGCGCGCAAGCTCCTGCTGCATCTTCATGTCGGCCACGCGATGGCGCAGCGCCTGGAAGGTGGCGAGCGTCGTGCCGAACTGCTTGCGCGTGTTCAGGTATTCGACGGTGAGTTCCATCGTCCTGTCGATCGCGCCCACGCCCTCGGCGCAGGTCGCCGCAATGCCGACGTCGACCGCGTATTCCAGTGCGGCCAGCCCGTCCTGCGTGACGAGCGTCGCTGCCGAGGACAGGAACTTCACTTCCGCGGCGCGGCTGCCATCCTGCGTGACGTAGCCGCGTGTCGACACGCCGCCCGCACCGCGCTCGACGAGGAACAGCGCCATCTCGCCGTTCGCGATTGCCGGCACGAGGAACGCGTCGGCCTCGTCGCCCGCGGGCACCACGCTTTTCGCGCCGGTCACCGTCCAGCCGCTACCGGACCGGGCCGCTTGCGTTTCGCACACATCGAGATCCCAGCGCGCCTTGCGCTCGACGTGCGCGAGCACCGCGAGCGCTTCGCCCGATGCGATCTTCGGCAGCCACTGCGACTTCACGTCGCCGGGCGCATAGGCCGACAGCGTCGCGCCGCAGATGAGCGCATGCGCGACGGGCTCCATCACGATGCCCCGGCCGAGTTCTTCCATGACCACCATGCCTTCGACCGGGCCCATGCCCGTGCCGCCGTACTCGTCGGAGATGTACAGGCCCGCGAGGCCGAGCTCGGCGAGCTGGTTGTAGACGCTGCGGTCGAAACCGCCCGCGCGCACGATCGCGCGGCGCTTCTCGAAGTCGTAGCCCTTTTCCACCCAGCGATGGACGGCGTCACGCAGTTGCTGCTGGTCGTCGCTGAATTCGAAATCCATCTTGTTTCTCCTCAGCCGAGAACGACCTGGGCAACGATGTTGCGCTGGACTTCGTTCGAGCCGCCGTAGATCGTCGTCTTGCGGTAGTTGAAGTAAGTCGGCGCGAGCGGCGCGGCGTACGCGGCCCCGACGTATTCGCCTTGCCAGCCGGCTTCCATCGCTTCCTTGATGAAGGGCAGGGCGTACGGGCCGACGGCGAGCATCATCAGCTCCGTGTAGCGCTGCTGGATTTCGCTGCCCTTGATCTTGAGCAGGCCCGCGATGTCCAGCGGGTTCTTGCCCGACTTCTCCGCCGACAGCACGCGCAGCACCAGCATCTCGAGTGCGACGACGTCCACTTCCAGCTTCGCGATCTCGTCGCGGAAGCGGATGTCGTCATACACGCCTTCGGTCTTCGCGATGCGCTTGAGGCGTTCGAGTTCGCGCTTGGCGCGGTTCACGTCGGCGATGTTCGTGCGCTCGTGCGACAGCAGGTGCTTGGCGTAGGTCCAGCCCTTGTTCTCCTCGCCGACCAGGTTCTGCGCGGGCACTTCGACGTTGTCGAAGAACACCTCGTTCACCTCGTGCCCGCCATCGAGCATGATGATCGGGCGCACCGTCACGCCGGGCGACTTCATGTCGATCAGCAGGAACGAGATGCCGGTCTGCGGCTTGCCTTCGGTGCTGGTGCGAACCAGGTTGAACATCCAGTCGCCGTACTGCGCCAGCGTGGTCCACGTCTTCTGGCCGTTGACGATGTACTTGTCGCCCTTGCGTTCGGCGCGCGTCTTGAGCGAAGCCAGGTCGGACCCCGAGCCCGGTTCGCTGTAGCCCTGGCTCCACCACACCTCGCCGCTGGCAATGCCGGGCAGGAAGCGCTTCTGCTGCTCGGGCGAGCCGAAGGCCATGATCACGGGCGCGACCATCACGGGCCCGAACGGGATCACGCGCGGCGCGCCGGCCAGCGCGAGTTCCTCTTCGAACAGGTGCTTCTGCACCGCGGTCCAGCCCGGGCCGCCGAATTCCTTCGGCCAGCCGTAGCCGAGCCAGCCCTTCTTGCCGAGGATCTTCGCCCAGCGCTGGTGGTCCTCGCGCGTGAGGTGCAGCGAGTTGTGCACCTTGTTCGAGATGTCCTGGGGCAGGTTCTCGCGCACCCAGGCGCGGATGTCTTCGCGGAACTTCTGTTCCTCAGGCGTGAAAGCCAAATCCATGCTCTGTCTCCTGGCGAAGGATGAATTTAAGCACGATCGTTCGCTTGCGGTTGTCCGGGCGGCGACAAGCCCAGCTCGCTGCACAACGCGGCGACCGTCGCGCGCAGTTGCGCGACTTCGGATTCGAGCGCTTCGACGCGGCCCGCGACGTCGGCGGCGGCCGGCGACGCTTCGGTGTTCGCCGCCGCCGAAGTGTCCACCGGCCCGCACAGCATGTGCGCCCAGCGTTGCTCGCGTGCACCGGGTGCGCGCGGCAGCTTCACGGCGAGCGGCCCGCCCTTTTCCATCGAGCGCTCGGCCATTTCCTCGAGGAATGCCTCGACCGAGGAGATGTCGGCGAAGCGGTACCAGCGCTCGCTGTTGATCCGCAGCTCGCCCGCGGTCTGCGGCCCGCGCAACATGAGCAACCCCAGCAGCACCGCAGCCTGCTCCGGCACGCCGACCCCGCGCTGGAAGTTGTGCTCCCAGCGCGCGACGCGCGAGCCGCTGCCCTGGAACACGAGGCTTTGCTGTTTGAGCGAGTCGAGCGCTTCCTGCACTTCGCCTTCTCCGGCGTTCATCACGGGCTCGCGGCTGGACCGCTGGTTGCAGCCGGCGACGACGGCATTGAGCGACAGGGGATAGCTGTCGGGCACGGTGCGTGCCTTTTCCATCAGCGTGCCGAGCACGCGCGCTTCCAAGGGAGTCAGGGGATTCACGGCAGGGATAATCCGGGTCGATGAAGAACATCGTGATTCTGATCTCCGGCGGCGGCTCCAACATGGCGGCCATCGTGCGGGCCGCCCAACGCGACGACTGGCGAGGGGCGTTGGACGCGCAAATTGCGGCGGTGATCAGCAACCGCCCCGACGCCGGGGGTCTCGTGGTCGCGCGCGATCAGGGCATTGCCGCGGAGGTGGTCGATCACAAGCAGTTCGATTCGCGCGAGGCCTTCGATGCGCAGCTCGCGGCCGCGATCGACAAGTACCGGCCCGCGCTCGTCGTGCTCGCCGGCTTCATGCGCATCCTCACGCCGGGCTTCGTCGAGCGCCATGCGGGCCGGCTCATCAATATCCATCCGTCGCTGCTGCCGGCGTTCCCCGGCCTGCATACGCACCAGCGCGCGATCGAGGCGGGCTGCCGCTTCGCGGGGGCGACGGTGCACCAGGTGACGCACGAACTCGATTTCGGCCCGATCCTCGATCAGGCTGTCGTCCCGGTCGTCGCCGGTGATACCGCCGAGTCGCTCGCCGCGCGCGTGCTGACGCAAGAGCACATCATTTACCCGCGCGCCATCGCCGCGCTCCTGGCGAAGCTCTGATGCACCCCAAAGCGCTGCTCGATGAATGCGCCGAGCTCGTCGGCCGTGTGCTGAAGTTCGACCATCCCGCCGACGCGGTGGTGTCGCGCTACTTCCGCGAGCATCGCTCGCTCGGGCCGCGCGAGCGCGCGACGCTCGCCGAGACGGTCTACACCGTGCTGCGCAAGAAGCTGGTGTTCGACCATTTCGCGCCCTCCGGCACCGGCCCGCGCGAGCGCCGCATGGCGATGCTGGGCTTCCACGGCCCGCGCGACTTCCTCAAGAGCGCGCTCACGGAGCAGGAGAAGCGCTGGCTCGACGAGTGCGACTCGATCGACCCGCAGGACCTGCTCGAGCGCCATCGCCACAACCTTCCCGAGTGGCTCGTCGCGCCGCTGAAGGCGCAACTGGGCGACGAGTTCTGGGCGCTCGCCGACGCATTCAACGAACCCGCGCCGCTGGACGTGCGCGTGAACATCCTCACCGACAAGCGTGAGGATGTGCGCCGCGAGCTCGCACTCGCCGGCATCCGCTCGCAGCCGACGCCGTATTCGCCGTGGGGCTTGCGGCTGGAAGGCAAGCCCGCAGTCAACAAGCTCGACGCGTTCGCGCGCGGCGCGATCGAAGTGCAGGACGAAGGCTCGCAACTGCTCGTGCT
>DATBPW010000486.1:0-1654 GCA_036561125.1 Ramlibacter sp.
TCGGCGTTCTCGCTGAGGAAGCCGTAACCCGGATGGATCGCGTCCGCATGCGTCGCGCGCGCGGCGTCGATGATCTTGTCGATGCGCAGGTACGACTCGCTCGATGCGTTGCCACCCAGTGCATGTGCGAACGTCGCCTCACGCGCGTGCAGTGCATCGCGGTCCGCGTCGGAGAAGACCGCAACGGTTTCGAGGCCCGTGCGCTCGCACGTACGGATGATCCGCCGGGCGATCTCGCCGCGGTTCGCGATGAGGACGCGTTGGATCTTCATCGTGGAGAGGGCGGCTTCTTCGCGATGCCCATGATCCGCGACAGGATCTGCAGCATCACTTCGTCCGCCCCGCCGCCGATCGACGCGAGCCGGCCGTCGCGGTACATGCGCGACACCTTGTTCTCCCACGTGAAGCCCATGCCGCCCCAGAACTGCAGGCACGTGTCGGGCACGAGCCGGTTGAGGCGCCCGGCTTTCAATTTGGCCATCGACGCGAGCTCGAGCACGTCCTGGCCTTGCACGTACAAGTCGCAGGCGCGATACGTGAGCGCGCGCAGCGCCTCCACTTCCGTCTTCAACTCCGCGAGCTTGAACTGCACCCATTGCTGGTCGGCCAGCGCCGCGCCGAACAGCTTGCGCTCCTGCGCCCATTCGATCGTCCACCCGATGCAGTTCGACAGCGACACGAGGCAACTCGCCGCCGCCCACAGGCGTTCTTCCTGGAACTGCTGCATCTGGTAGATGAAGCCCTGCCCCTCGGCGCCGATGCGGTAACGCTGCGGCACGCGCACCTCGTCGAAATGGATCAGCCCGGTGTCGGACGAATTCATGCCGATCTTGCGGATCTTCTTCGCGACCTCGATGCCTCTCGTGAGCTTGCCGTTCCGGCCGTCGCGCATCGGCACGATGATGAGCGACTTGTTCTTGTGCACCGCGCCTTCGCCGGTGTTCACCAGCATGCACATCCAGTCGGCCTGCAGGCTGTTCGTGATCCACATCTTCTGCCCGGTGATGACGTAGTCGTCGCCGTCCTTCGCCGCGCGCGACTTGATGCCCGCGACGTCGCTGCCGGCGCCGGGCTCGCTCACGCCGATGCACGCGACCATGTCGCCCGCGATCGCCGGTGCGAGGAACTGGCGGCGTAGTTCGTCGCTGCCGTAACGCGCGAGCGCGGGCGTGGCCATGTCGGTCTGCACGCCGATCGCCATCGGCACGCCGCCGCACTCGATGTGGCCCAGTGCCTCGGTCATCGCCAGCGAATAGGAGTAATCGAGCCCCGCGCCACCGAACGCCTCCGGCTTGGTCAGCCCGAGCAGGCCCAGGTTGCCCAGTTTCTTGAAGACCTCGTGCGCCGGAAAGATTTCCGCCGCCTCCCATTCGTCGACGTGAGGATTGATCTCGTCCCGGATGAAGCGCTCGAGCGTCTTCTGGATCTCGAGATGTTCGTGGGTGTAGTGCATGGCTGCTCGCTCCTCACATCCGCGCCACGCCGAACTGGATCGGGCGCAAGTCCTTCGAAACCGCTTCGGCGATCGTGTCGAGGCAGAACGCCAGCACGTCGCGCGTGTCGCGCGGGTCGATCACGCCGTCGTCGAGCATCAGGCCCGACGTGTAGAACGCGTCGGCCTGCGCTTCGAACATCGAGACGATGCGGTCGAACT
>DATBPW010000487.1:0-1523 GCA_036561125.1 Ramlibacter sp.
GCGATCAGCGTGCGCTCCGCGTTCAGCCCGTCGAGGATGTACCGGAACCCCGCGCCCTCCTCGCCGATCACCTGCCCGGGACCGATCTCCAGGTCCTCGAAGAACACCTCGTTCGTTTCGTGGTTGACCATGTTGCGGATCGGCCGCACGGTCATGCCGTGCGCGAGCGCGTCTTGCACGTGCACGAGGAACAGCGTCATGCCCTCGGTCTTGCGCTTCACGTCCGCGAGCGGCGTCGTGCGCGCGAGCAGGATGATCCCGTCGGAGTGCTGCACGCGCGACGTCCACACCTTCTGCCCGTTGACGATCCAGCGATCGCCCTTCTTCACCGCGGTCGTGCGGATCTTCGACGTGTCGGTGCCGGCCGCGGGCTCGGTCACGGCCATCGATTGCAGCCGCAGCTCGCCGCTGGCGATGCGCGGCAGCCAGCGCTTCTTCTGGTCCTCGGAGCCGTGCCGCAGCAGCGTGCCCATGTTGTACATCTGGCCGTGGCACGAGCCGGCGTTGCCGCCGCTGCGATTGACCTCCTCCATGATCACGCTCGCTTCCGCGAGGCCGAGCCCGCTGCCGCCGTACTCCGCAGGAATCATGGCCGACAGCCAGCCGCCGAGCGTGAGCATGCGCACGAACTCCTCCGGGTAGCCGCGCGCCTCGTCCACCTTCTGCCAGTACGCGGAGCCGAACGGCTCGCAAGCGGCGCGCAACGCCTCGCGCAGTTCCGGAAAGCGTTCGTCGGATGCGAGTTCCTTCATGCGGCAGGATCGTAGCGCTTCTGCTGCGTGATAGTCTTGCGCCGCCACGCCCGACACCATGAAATCACTCGACGGAATCCGCATCCTGAGCCTCGCCCTGAACCTGCCGGGACCGGCGGCGTTGATGCGATGCCGGCGCATGGGCGCGGAGTGCACGAAGGTCGAGCCGCCGTCGGGCGACCCGATGGCGTCGTACAACCCGGTGACGTATCGCGAATTGCACGAAGGCGTGAAGGTGCTGAAGGCGGACCTGAAGGCGCGCGAAGGCCTGGACGTGCTGCACCGCCAGCTTGCGCAGGCCGACGTGCTGCTCACGTCGTTCCGGCCGTCGGCGCTCGCGAAACTCGGGCTCGCGTGGAACGACCTGCACGCACGCCACCCGATGCTGTGCCAGGTCGCGATCGTCGGCTCACCGGGCGAGCGCGCGGAAGAACCCGGGCACGACCTCACCTATCTCGCGCAGAACGGGCTGGTGCCCGCGCTCGAACTGCCTGCGACGCTGTACGCCGACATGGGCGGCTCGTTGCTCGCCAGCGAGGCCGTCCTGCAAGCCGCGCTGCATCTCAATGCGCGCTACTCGGGAGCAGGCGAAACGCCGCGCGGCGTCTTCATCGAAGTGGCGCTCTCGGACGCTGCCGCGTACCTCGCGTTGCCGCGAACCTGGGGCCTGACGAAGCCCGATGGGGCGGTCGGCGGTGCGCATGCCGGCTATCGCGTGTACGCGTGCAAGGACGGGCGTGTCGCGGTCGCGGCGCTCGAGCCGCACTTCGC
>DATBPW010000488.1:0-9746 GCA_036561125.1 Ramlibacter sp.
TGGTGTCGGCACGCGAGGCGGAAGGTTCGATCATCGCGGACAGCGAGCCGCTGCGGCGCGGCCTGGAGGACCTCCAGGGCAGGCTGTCCGCCCAGACCGGCCTCGGACTCGGGGCGCTCGCGGCGCTGGCCGTGTCGTCGATCTTCGCCATCCTGTGCGCCGTCGGACTGGCCTACGTGCAGCTGCAGGACAGCCGCAAGCGCCAGGCCGTCGCCGAGCAGCAGCGGCTCGAGGCCGAGCAGCAGGAGCAGGAAGCCAAGCGCGTCAACGACGCCAACCAGGCGGCCATTCTGCGATTGATGAACGAGCTGCAGACGGTGGCCGAAGGCGACCTGACGCAGGAAGCCACCGTCACCGAGGACATCACCGGCGCCATCGCCGACTCCGTGAACTACACGGTGGAAGAACTGCGGCAGCTGGTGGGCAACGTGCAGACGACGGCCACGAAGGTGGCGCAGACGACGGCGCAGGTGGAGTCCACGTCCACCGAGCTGCTGGCCGCATCGACCGAGCAGCTGCGCGAAATTCGCGAAACGGGCCAGTCGGTGCTCGACATGGCGGCGCGAATCAACCAGGTGTCGGGCCAGGCGCAAGAGTCGGCCCAGGTCGCGAAGCAATCGCTGTCGGCTGCCGAGCAGGGCCTTGCCGCCGTGCAGAACGCCATCGGCGGCATGAACTCGATCCGCGACCAGATCCAGGAAACGTCCAAGCGCATCAAGCGGCTGGGCGAATCGTCGCAGGAGATCGGCGAAATCACCGAACTGATTTCCGACATCACCGAACAGACGAACGTGCTCGCGCTGAACGCCGCCATCCAGGCCGCGTCGGCCGGTGAAGCCGGACGAGGCTTCTCGGTGGTGGCGGAAGAAGTGCAGCGCCTCGCCGAACGCTCCGCGGATGCCACGCGCCAGATCTCGGCGCTCGTGCGCGCGATCCAGACCGACACGCAGGATGCGGTGGCCGCCATGGAACGCTCGACGCAGGGTGTGGTCGAGGGAGCCAAGCTGTCCGACAACGCCGGCACCGCGCTGACCGAAATCGACCAGGTGTCGCGCCGCCTCGCCGAACTGATCGAACGGATTTCGCAATCCGCGGCCAAGGAAGCCGAATCGGCCAACGTGGTGGCCGGCAACATCCAGCACATCTTCGCGGTGACCGAACAGACGGGTGAGGGCACTCGTTCGACGGCGCAGCAGGTGCGCGAGCTCACGCGCATGGCCGAGGAACTGCGCCAGTCGGTGGCCCGCTTCAAGATCGCGTGACGAGCATGCAAGCCGGGACCGACATCGATATCGCCACGAACGACCTGGGCCCGCTGGCCTGGGTCCTCGACGAACTGCGCAAGTCGCTCGAGGCGGCATCGGCGGCGTTGCGGCGATTCGTGCGCGACACCGCGCAGGCCCGCGGCACGGACATGGCCGGCGTCGACACGGCGCAGCTGCGCCTCGCGCGCCAGCAATTGCACCAGGCAGTGGGCGCGCTCGAGATGGTGGGCATGGGCGCGCCGGCGCACGTGCTGCGCGCGATGGAAGGCGCGGTGCAGCGCTTCGTCGACAAGCCCGAGCTGTGCAGCGAGCAGGCCGCGGCGAAGGTCGAGCGCGCGGGCTTCGCGCTGGCCGAATTCCTCGAAGCGATGCTGCTCGGCAAGCCGGCCTCGGCCGTCGCGCTGTTCCCGCAGTACCGCGACGTGCAGGAGCTCGCCGGCGCCGACCGCATCCACCCCGCGGACCTGTGGATTCACGAATGGCGCTGGGTCGAGCCCGACACGCCCGAGGCGCGCCGCTCCGTGGTCTACGACCCCGCGGTGCGCTCGAAGATGGACCAGTCGGTCCTCAAGATCATGAAGAACGGCGACCCGGAGGCCGCGCGTGAGCTCGCCGACCTGAGCCTGTCGCTCGCCGCCACGCAGGCCGCCCGGCAACCGAAGATCTTCTGGAAACTCTGCGCCGGCTATTTCGACGCCGTCGCGCTCGGGCTGCTGCCGCCCGACATCTACGTCAAGCGCGTCGGCTCGCGCATCCTGCTGCAGTACGCCGCGCTCGCGAAGGGCGAGCAGGGCGTGTCGGACCGGCTCGCGCAGGACCTCGTGTTCTTCTGCGCGCAGGCCGTGCCGCCAAAAGGCAGCGCGCCGTCGCTCGCCGCCGTGCGCCAGGCCTGGGGCCTCACGAAGAACGAATACGTCGACTACCAGACGCCGCAATACGGCCGCTTCGACCCCGCGCTGCTGGTGCAGGCGCGCAAGCGCATCGGCGCCGCGAAGGAGTCCTGGTCCGCGCTGTCGGGTGGCGACGCGAGCAAGCTGCGCGCCGTCGCGGACCAGTTCGCCGGCGTCAACGAGACGCTGCAGAAGGTGCATCCGCAAGCCGGGCCGCTGGCGCAGGCGCTCGCCGGCATCATCGATGCGGTCGTGCGCAGCGGCCGCGCGCCCATCGCCGAGATCGCGATGGAAGTGGCGACGGCGGTGCTGTACCTCGAAGCCGTGTTCGCGGACCTCGATTCGTCGGACGAACAGCTGTCGCATCGCACGTCGCTGCTGGCGCAGCGCCTGGCCCGCGTGCTCGAGCGCGGCCAGGCCGAGCCGCTCGAGTCGTGGATGGAGGAGCTGTACCGCCGCGTGAGCGATCGCCAGACGATGGGCAGCGTGGTGAGCGAACTGCGCGGCACGCTGTCCGAGCTGGAAAAGCTGCTCGACCAGTATTTCCGCAACCTCGCGGACAAGACGCCGCTGCGCGACGCGCCGGGCCACCTCTCGCAGATGCGCGGCGTGCTGTCGGTGCTGGGCCTCGACCAGGCCGCCAACGCCGTGCAGCGCATGCGCGATTCCGTCGAGGAAATCATCGTCACCGAGATCGACGAGGACAAGGCGCGCGCGGCCGGCACCTTCGACAAGCTCGGCAACAACCTCGGGGCGCTCGGCTTCCTCATCGACATGCTGAATTACCAGCCGTCGCTGGCGAAGAAGCTGTTCGTCTATGACGAGTCCACCGGCGAGCTCAGGCCGCTGATGGGCCGCGTGTCGCATCCGCAGGAACCGGAGGAGGGCGAGGAATCGAGCCTCGCCGCGCTGACGGAGGAAGTCGAGGAAGTCGCGAGCGGCATGGCGCCGCTCGAGTCGCCCGGCGAGCTCAAGGAAAAGCTCGACGCGATCGCGGCCCATGCGGTGCTCGAGGAGCAACCGGGGATCGCGCAGAACGCGCGCGAGGCGGCCGCGGCCGTCGAACAGAATCTCGCGTCCGCGCCCGCGGCGCTGATGCAACTCGCGGCTTCCGTGAAGCCCGCCGCGCCGCCTGTCTCACTGACTCCCGCCGAGCCGGCCATCGAGGAAGACGAGCTGCTGGGCATCTTCCTGGAGGAAGCGCGCGAAGTCGTGGGCAACGGCCTCGCGGCGGTCGAAACGCTCACGCAAGCGCCCTCCGACATCTCGGAGCTCACGACGCTGCGCCGCGCGTTCCACACGCTCAAGGGCAGCTCGCGCATGGTGGGGCTGAACGAATTCGGCGAAGCGGGCTGGTCGATGGAGCAGGTCCTCAATACGTGGCTGGCCGACCAGAAGCCCGCGACGGCGCCGCTGCTGCAACTGGCGCGCTCGGCGCTCGAGGCCTTCGGCCGCTGGGCCGACGACATCGCCGCGAAGAACGACGCGGGCTGGAAAGCGGTTTTCTTCCGCGGCCCGGCCGATGCGATGCGCATGGACAACCGGCTCGAAGCGATCGCGCAACCCGGCGCCGAAGTGGCCGCGGCCGAACCCGCCGCCGAAGCCGTGCCCGAGGTCGAATTGGCTGCAGCGATGGAACCGGCGCCGGTAGTCGAAGAAGTCGAAACCCAGCCGCCGGAATTCGAAGAAGCCATCGCCGTCGATGAGATCGCACCGGGCGACGAGACGCCCGTCGCGCTCGAATCGATCGACGTCTTTGCGGCCGCACCGGAGTTCGAACTGCCCGCGATTCCCGCGGCGGAACCCGCGCCGCAAGCGGCAGCGGAACCGGTGGCCGAAGCGCCGTCCTTCGACATCTCGTTCGAGATGCCGGCGCAGGAAGCACCCGCTGCGCCAGCACTGCCCGAGGCGCAGCCGCCGCAAGGGGAAACGCCCGCGCCCGAATTCACGTTCGATTCGTTCCCGCAGCCGCCCGCCGTGCAGGCCGCAGCGCCGTTCGAAGCGACGCAAGTGATCCGCGGCGTGCCGGCCGAGCCGGCCGAAGCGGCCCACGCACCCACCGCCGATCTGGATTCCGATTTCGGCTTCGCCGCGACGACGATTCCCGAAGAAGAAGCGCCGACCGCGGTGGCGGAACCTGTCGAGATCGAAGGCATCGATTTCGCGAGCCTGTCTGCCGTGTCCGGTGTGGCCGAAACGCTGCCCAAACCGCCGCAGCGCGAAGCGCAGGAATCCGAGCCGGCAGCGCTGGCGCCCGCGGCGATCGCCGCCGAAAGCGACGACCAGGTCAAGGTGATCGGCACGCTGCGCATCGGCATCCCGCTGTACAACGTCTACCTCAACGAGGCCGACGAATGGTCGCGCCGGCTCGCCACCGAACTTGCGGAATGGGCGCTCGAGCTCGACAAGCCCATGCCCGAATCGGCGATCGGCATCGCGCATGCGCTGTCCGGCAGTTCGGCGACGGTCGGCTTCGACAACCTTTCGGACATCGCGCGTGCGCTCGAGAATTCGCTGGGGCACACCGCGCGGCTCGCGTGGGCCACGCCGCAGCACGCCAAGGCTTTCACCGATGCCGCCGAGGAAATCCGGCGCCTGCTGCACCAGTTCGCGGCCGGTTTCCTGAAGGAGCCGAACCCCGCGATCGTCGCGGCGCTCGAAGGACTGGACGCGCTCGAAATCCCGGAGCGTGCGCAAGCCACCGAGCCGCAGCCCATCGAGGACGTCGAGGAGATCGACTTCGGCGCGTCGGTGCCGAGTGCGCTCGAAGAAGAACCCGCCGCCGCTGAAATGCCTGCGGTCCCGCAGCAGCCGGTGGTGGCCGAAGTCATGCCGGTGCCGGTCGCGCCGGTGCGCCCGTCGCCGATGGTGAGCGTCGAAGAGGACGAGGATTTCGACATCGTCGACGCGATCGACCCGGACTTGTTCGGGATCTTCGAGGAAGAGGCGCAGGAGTTGATGCCGCAGCTGGGCACCGCGCTGCGCCAGTGGTCGGCGCGCCCGGACAACCGCGGCGCGCGCGACGAAGTGCTGCGCGCGCTGCACACGCTCAAGGGCAGTGCACGGCTCGCGGGCGCGCTGCGCCTGGGCGAACTCTCGCACCGCATGGAGTCACATGTGGAGCAGCTCGGCGCGGAGGCCGTGTCGACCGCCGACATCGACCCCGTGCTGCAGCGCTTCGACACGATGCAGGCCAACTTCGACGGGCTGCGCGCGCGCAGCGGCGCCGGTGCGCCCGAGTCCGCGGTCGAAGCGGAGCCGCTCGCGGCACCGCCGGTGGCCGTGCAGGAAACGGCTGCGCAACCGCCCGCCCAGCCGGCGCCGCCGCGGCCGCTGGCCGTGCAAGCGACGGCGCAGCTGGCCGTGCCACGCGCGTCCGGCCAGGCCGTGCGCGTGCGCTCGCAATTGCTCGATCGCCTGATGAACCAGGCCGGCGAGGTGATGATCACGCGCTCGCGCCTGGAAGGCGAACTGCGCCAGCTGCGCGGCGCGCTGACCGACCTCACGGGCAACCTCGACCGCCTGCGCACGCAATTGCGCGACATCGAGCTGCAGGCCGACGCGCAGATGCAGACTCGCCTCGCGCAAGCGCAGGAAGCCGGCCACGCGTTCGACCCGCTCGAGTTCGACCGCTACACGCGCGTGCAGGAACTCACCCGCATGATGGCCGAGTCGGTGAACGACGTCGCCACGGTGCAGCGGAACATCCAGCGCGTGGTGGAAGCCACCGAAGACGACCTCGTCGCGCAGGCGCGCCAGACGCGCGAGCTGCAGCGCGACCTGCTGCGCACGCGCATGGTGGAATTCGAAGGCATCTCCGACCGCCTGTATCGCGTGGTGCGCCTCGCGTCGAAGGAAACCGGCAAGCAGGTGAAGCTGGACCTGACGGGCGGCTCGATCGAAATGGACCGCGGCGTGCTCGACCGGATGACACCGGCGTTCGAGCACCTGCTGCGCAACTGCGTCGCGCACGGCATCGAAGACCCCGCCGTGCGCACGGCCGCGGGCAAGGATGCGGCCGGCAGCATCTTCGTGAACCTGCACCAGGAAGGCAACGACGTCGCCGTCGAGTTCCGCGACGACGGCGCGGGCCTGAACGTCGAACGCATCCGCGACAGGGCGCGCCAGCTCGGGCTCATCGCGCCGGATGGGCAGGTGACGGACGAAGAGGCCGCGCAGCTGATCTTCACGCCGGGCTTCTCGACGGTGACGCAGGTGACCGAACTCGCCGGGCGCGGCATCGGCATGGACGTCGTGCGCTCCGAAGTGAACGCGCTGGGCGGCCGGATCGAAACGTTGACGAAGGCCGGCCAAGGCACCACGTTCAAGCTGGTCCTGCCGCTGACCACCGCGGTGACGCAGGTGGTGATGGTCCGCGCCGGCAACCTGTCGTTCGGCGTGCCCGCGAACCTGATCGAGATCGTGCGCCGCGCGAGCGCCAAGGACGTCGAGCAGGCCTACAACAGCGGCGAGTACGAGATCGGCGGCGAAGCGCTGAACTTCTACTGGTGCGGCGCGCTGCTGCAATCGTCCACGCGCAGCATGGAGCCGGTTGGCAAGACGCTGCCGGTGGTGGTCTTCCGCAGTGCGGCGCAGCGCATCGCGGTGCACGTCGACGAAATCCTGGGCAACCAGGAAGTGGTGGTGAAGAATCTGGGCCCGCAGCTCGCGCGCCTGCCGGGCCTCGCGGGCATGACGCTGCTCGCGTCGGGCGCCGTGGTGCTGATCTACAACCCGGTGGCCTTGGCCACGGTGTACGGCGAGCAGGCGCGCAAGCTCAGCGCCGACCGGGCCCAGCCCGAGATGCTCGAGCAGCAGCCGGCGCACCCTGCGCTCGCGCTGGCCGCCGCCGCACCGCAAGTGCCGCTGGTGCTGGTGGTGGACGACTCCATCACCGTGCGCCGCGTGACGCAGCGGCTGCTGCAGCGCGAAGGCTATCGCGTGGCGCTCGCGGCCGACGGCCTGCAGGCGCTCGAGCGCCTCGCCGAGGAGAAGCCCACCGTCGTGCTGTCGGACATCGAGATGCCGCGCATGGACGGCTTCGACCTCGCGCGCAACATCCGCGGCGACGACCGCCTGAAGGACCTGCCGATCATCATGATCACCTCGCGCATCGCGGAGAAGCACCGCGAGCATGCGAAGGAGCTCGGCGTCGATCACTACCTGGGCAAGCCCTACTCGGAAGAGGAACTGCTCTCGCTGGTGCGGCACTACAGCGCACAGGCCGTCACGGCCTGATCACGCGGCGGCCTTGCGGGCCGCTTCGTAACGCGCGAGCGTTCGCGCGCGCGCTTCCTCGTGGTTCACGATTCGCACGCGGGGGTTGCCTGCGGGCAGCCATTGGCGCACGAACGCGCCGTCCGCATCGAACTTGCGCTGCTGGCTGTCGGGGTTGAAGATGCGGAAATACGGCTGCGCGTCGCAACCGGTCGACGCCGCCCATTGCCAGTTGCCGTTGTTCGCGGCGAGGTCGTAGTCGTTCAGTTTTTCCGCGAACCAGCGCTCGCCGCGGCGCCAGTCGATGCCCAGGTCCTTCACCAGGAAGCTCGCCGCGACCATGCGCAGGCGGTTGTGCATGAAGCCCGTCGCGTTGATCTGCGCCATCGCCGCGTCGACGATCGCGTAGCCGGTGCGCCCTTCGCACCACGCGGCGAACAACTCGTCGGCACGCGCACCGCTCTCCCATTCGATGCCGTCGTACTCGCGGCGGAAACTGCGGCCGGTGACGTGCGGGAAGTTGGCGAGGATCTGGAAGAAGAAGTCGCGCCACACCAGCTCCGAGAGCCACACCGCGGCGCCTTCGCTGCCGCGGCCCGCCCGTTCGTGCGCCTCGCGTGCGAGGTCGCGCACCGACACGGTCCCGAAGCGCAGGTGCACGCCCAACCCGCTCGTGCCGCGCACCGCGGGGATGTCGCGCGCGACGTGATATTCGTCGATGCGCCCCAGGAAGTCGCGAAACGCGCGGGCGCCGCCGCGTTCGCCCGGCTCGATCGCCAGGTCGCGCAGGTTCGTCGGCTCGAAGCCGAGGTCCTGCAGCGAAGGAACGGCGCGCGCCGGCGCCGGCGCCAGCAAGGCCGTGTCGGTGGCGTGGCTGCGCAGCGCCGCATCGTCGACCTTGGCCAGCCACGCGTTCTTGTAGGGCGTGAAGACGGTATATGGGGTTCCGGCGCCGCTGAGCAGTTCCCGGCGCTCGAAGATCGCGTGGTCCTTGAACGTCTGGAATTCGATGCGATCGCGGGCGAGGCGAGTGCGGACTTGGTCATCACGCGCGATTGCGTCCGGTTCGTAGTCGTGATTCGCGAACACGGCGGCAACGCCCAGCTCGCGCGCGAGGCGCGGGATCTCCTCAGTGGCAAATCCGTGCAGCACGATCAATCCGCCGCGCAGGGCCGGTGCCAGATCGGCCAGCGACTCGCGGATGAATTCGACGCGCCGGTCCGCTCGCGGCAGGCCCGCGAGGATCGCCTTGTCGAAGACGAAGACGCAGTGAACCCGCCCGCACGAGCGCAGCGCGTGCGCCAGCCCCGCGTTGTCATGGGCCCGCAGGTCCCGGCGAAACCACATCAATCCGGCGGGAAACGCTAGCGGCATGCGGTGCGGCGCGTGAAAAGTTAAAATGCGATCATGCCGTCCGACGCGCAGCCCATCAACCTCACGCATCACTTCCTGATCGCGATGCCGGGCATGCAGGACGAGACCTTCACCCGCAGCGTGGTCTACCTGTGCGAGCACAGCTCGCGCGGCGCACTGGGCCTGGTGATCAACAAGCCCAGCGATATCGACATGCGCCACCTGTTCGAGAAGGTGGACCTGCCGATGGGCCGGGACGACCTGGCGGGCACGCCCGTGTTCCACGGCGGCCCGGTGCAGATCGAGCGCGGCTTCGTGCTGCACGAGGCGGTGTTCAAGGACGCCGACGCCGAATCGAAGGAGACGGTGTACGCCTCGACCATGACGATCCCCGGCGGCCTGGAGATGACCACGTCGAAGGACGTGCTCGAGGCGATCGCCACCGGCGCCGGCCCGAAGAAGGTACTCGTGTCGCTCGGCTATTCCGCCTGGGGCGAGGGCCAGCTCGAATCGGAGCTCGCCGAGAACAGCTGGCTCACCGTGAACGCCGACCTCGGGGTCATCTTCGACACGCCGGTCGACCAGCGTTACGAGCGCGCGCTGTCGCTGCTCGGGCTGCAGCCGTGGATGCTCACCACGGAGGCGGGGCACGCATGATGGGGCAACCCATCGACATCCCGCCCCACTTCAACACTTTTTTGGCTTTCGATTTCGGCGCGAAGCGCACGGGCGTCGCCGTGGGCAACCGCATCTCGCGCACGGCCACGCCGCAGCCGACGATCCGCGCCGAGTCGAACGACGCGCGCCTCGCGGCGGCGCAGGAGCGCGTGCGCGAATGGCAGCCCGACGCGCTGGTGGTCGGCGTGCCGTTCCACCCCGACGGCGCGAGCCACGACAATACGGCGCGCGCGCGAAAATTCGCGCGCCGGCTCGCGGCGCGCGCGCAACTGCCGGTGTACGAAGTCGATGAACGCTACAGCACGACGGAAGCGCAGGCGATCGGTGCGCCCGATGCCGACGC
>DATBPW010000489.1:0-4770 GCA_036561125.1 Ramlibacter sp.
CCGAAGCCGAGGCGGTGACGCACCACACGATCACGCTGGCGTCGGGCGCCTCGATCGCGTACACGGCGCATGCGGGGCACGTCACTGCCCGCGATCCCGCGAGCAACGCGCCCGAGGCCTCGTTCTTCTACGTGGCCTACACGATGGACAACATCCTCGCGGCGGTGCGGCCCGTCACGTTCTTCTACAACGGCGGCCCGGGCTCCGCGACCGTGTGGCTGCATCTCGGGTCCTTCGGGCCGAAGCGCCTCGTCACCGGCGACCCGTCGACCACCGCGCCGACGCCGTTCCCGCTCGTCGACAACATGGAAACGCTGCTCGACACGAGCGACCTCGTGTTCGTCGACGCGATTGGCACCGTTTATTCGGAAGCGATCGCGCCCAACACGAACCAGTCGTTCTGGAGCGTGGACCGCGACGCCGCGTCGTTCCGCGATTTCGTCGTGCGCTGGCTCGCCGCGAATGGCCGCAACGCCAGTCCCAAATACCTGTTCGGCGAGTCGTACGGCACGACGCGCACGCCGGTCGTCGCCGACTTGCTCGAGACGGCGGGCGTGCACCTGGACGGCATCGTGCTGCAGTCGTCGATCCTGAACTACGGCACGAACTGCGACGGGCAGAGCGACACCGTGAGCTGCGCGGGTTTCGTTCCTTCTTACGGCCAGGCGGGCGCGTACTACCGGCTCGCGACGGCGGCGGTGCCGGGCAGCGACGCGAATGCGCAGCAGCTGCGCAACTTCACGACCGCCGGCTACGACCCCGCGGTCGTGCAGTGGTTCTCGCAACGCACGCCGCCATCGGGCGCGCTCGCGAATGACCTGCAGGCCCAGACCGGTCTCGCGGCTGCGCGCTGGAGTGCGCGCGTGAACCTCGAGCCGTCGACGTATCGCAACGCGTTGATCCCCGGCGTGCTCATCGGCCGTTACGACGCGCGTGTCTCCGCGCCGCAGGGCACCGTGCTGGCCAACGAAGGCGACCCGTCCAGCACGTTCATCACCGCGCAGTTCAACCAGGCGATCGCGACGTACTTGAAGCAGGCGCTGCAGTACACCAACGCATCGGCCTATGTCACCTCGAGCGGCGCGATCAACAGCTGGGACTTCCGCCACGACGGCCAGCAAGTGCCCGACGTCATCCCCGACCTCGCGGCCGCGCTCGCCTTGCATCCGCAGATGAAGGTTCTCGCGCTCAACGGCTACCACGATCTCGCGACGCCGTTCTTCCAGACCGACCGCGACCTGGCGCGCCTGGGCCCGCTGCCGAACGTGAGCGAGCGGTATTACGACGGCGGCCACATGACCTACCTCGACGATACGTCGCGTGCGAAGGAGAAGCAGGACCTGCGCACGTTCTACACTGGAGCGGCGCAATGAAATACCTCGCCTGTTCCTGCCTGCTCGCCTGTGCCGTCGCCGCGCACGCGGGCGAAGCGCGCTCGGACGCGCCGCTGCGCGACCCGTGGGTGCCGCCCGCGGTGCGCGAACAGGCGCGGCCCGCGCCCGAAACGCGAGGCTCGGCGCTGCACGCCCAGGTCGAGGCCAAGTTGCGCAAGCGTTTCGACGCGGCGGATACGCAGGGGCAGGGCAGCATCACGCACGAACAGGCGCGCGCGGCGCATCTCGGGTTCATCGCCGGCCACTTCGACGACATCGACGAAGCGCACACCGGCCGCATCACGTTCGAAGACGTCAAGCGCTTCCTGCGCGCGCGGGGTGCACGCACGTTATGAATCCCGGCCCCGCTCGGAGGCGCCTGCTGATTGCCGGACTCGCGGCGATGCTCGCATCGTGCGCGACGCTGCCGCACAGCGTCGAAGTGTCGCGCGCGCAGATCGAAGCCGCGCTGGCCCGGCGCTTTCCCTTGCGCGCGCCTGCGAGTGAATTGCTCATGGTGCAGGTCGGCGTGCCGCGCCTGGACCTGCTGCCCGATGCGAACCGCTTGCGCTTGACGTCGGCGTTCGACGTGTCGGAACGCATCACGCGCCGCGCGATGCATGGCGACATCGCATTGAGCTTCGCGCTGCGCTACGAGCCGGCCGATGCGACGCTGCGCCTCGCGGACGTGCAGGTGGAACGCGTCGACGTGCAAGGCGTGCCGCAGGATTGGCGGCGCCCGGCCGAGGCGATCGCCGCCTACATGGGCGAGCACCTGCTCGAAGGCAGCGTGCTGCACACGTTCACGCCGTCGCAACTCGCGCGCGCGAACGGCCTGCGCCCCGGCGCGATCCGCGTCACAACGGGCGGCGTGTCGATCGAGTTGCAGCCCGCGCCTTAGGCGAGCGACGCGCGCCGGGCTTCGCGCTGCGCGATCCACAGCGTCGACGCGCAGATCACGGCGCCGCCGGCGAGCGTCGAGCGGCTGGGCGAGTCGCCGAACACCATCCAGCCCAGCACCGTCGCCCACAGCAGGTCGAGGAACTTCACGGATTGGGTGGCCGAGATGTCGGTCACCGAGAAGGAGCGCGTGAGCATGTAGTGGCCGAGGCTGCCCAGGCAGCCGCAGGTGACGAACGCGAGCCACTGCCGCGCGTCGGGCCAGACCCAATGCACGGTGGCCATCGGCAAAGAGAGCAGCGCGACCGAGATCGATTGCCACGCGACGATCACCGACACGCGTTCGCTGCGCGTGAGCTGCTTGGTCATCAGGTACGACAGCGCGAACACGGGCGACGACGAGAGCATCACGAGCGTGAACCACCCGTGGCCGCCCGCGAGCTTGGGCGCGACGACGATCAGCACGCCGGCGAAGCCGATCGCGGCGGCGAGCCAGCGCTCCCAGTGCATGCGCTCGCGGAACAGCCACCCCGCACCGAGCATGATGAAGATCGGCGTCGTGAACCCGATGGCCGTGGTGTCGGCGATGGTGATGTACGGCAGCGCGTGGAACCAGATGACGAGGCCGACGGTGTGGACCGCGCCGCGCGTGAACTGTGCGGTGATGTTGTTCGGCAGGAACCTCGCGATGCCGGCGCGCGCGATGATCGGCAGCATCACGGCCAGGCCCATCGCATAGCGCAGGAACTGCGTCTCGAACGCGCCGACGTCGCGCGCGAGCAGGCGCATCATCGTGTTCAGGAGCGCGAACGCCAGGCCCGCGGCCGAGGTCCACATGAGGCCGCGCACGGTGGGCGGCAGGCGCGAAGCGCGCCACTGCAGGACCGCCGCATGCCGCATCAGCATGGGGCGCCGGCTGCGCACTCCGCTTCGAACCGACACGGGCTTCTCCTTGCGAGGCACTATAGCCGAGGCCCTTGCGCGGCCGCGCAGTCGCCTACGCGCCAGCAGGCCCTTTGCGCGCGGCCTATAGTGGGCGCGTCTTCAGGGCGGGGCGAAATTCCCCACCGGCGGTAGGCGGCGCGCCAGCGCCGCGAGCCCGCGAGCGGGTTTAATTGGGGTCAGAGACCAATTTCGCAGCATCGCATTGCGATGCTTTAACGGGACCTGCAAAGCAGGTCCGCGAATTTGGACTCTGACCCCAATTAAACCGTCAGCAGATCCGGTTCGATGCCGGAGCCGACGGTCACAGTCCGGATGGAAGAAGATGCGTTGCGGCGACCGCGTCGCGGCGTGCTTTCGTGCCTTGAAGCGCTTTGTTCAACCGACAGGAGCGTTTCATGACCTTGGCTTCAACCGACCAGACCGCGCGCGCTGCGGCGGTCATTCCCCTCGATCCCGTTCCCGAAGTGATCGCGCAGGTCGCCGCCGGGCGGCCCGTGCTCGTGCTCGACGACGCCGATCGCGAGAACGAGGCCGACCTCATCTGCGCGGCCGAACGCATCGCGCCCGACACCATGGCGCAGATGATCCGTGACGGCAGCGGCATCGTGTGCCTGTGCATCACGCCGGAGAAAGCGAGCGAGCTCAAGCTGCGGCCGATGGTGGAGATCAACCGCTCGCGCTTCGCCACCGCGTTCACGCAGTCGATCGAAGCGGCGCATGGCGTGACCACGGGCGTGTCGGCGGCGGACCGTGTGCAGACCGTCCAGTGCGCGCTGCGCTCGACGCTCGAACACAGCGAGATCGTCAGTCCCGGCCACGTCTTCCCGCTGGTGGCGAAGAAGGGCGGCACGCTCGAGCGCGACGGCCACACCGAAGCGGCGGTGGACCTGGCGCGGCTCGCAGGCCTGCAGCCCGCCGGCGTGCTGTGCGAGCTGATGAACGAAGACGGCACGATGGCCAAGGGCGCGCAAGTGCGGGCCTATGCCGCCGCGCACGGCCTGGCCTGCACGACGGTGCAGGAAATCGCGAACTGGCGCCGCCGCCTGCAAAAGTAGACTCGCAGGGCTTGTTACAGCGCAACCCGCGCGTCGCTTGCGCGCATTAGCATCGTTGCATGATCCTGGAGCCCAGCCGTGAAATTCAAGGACTACTACGCCGCCCTTGAAGTGCCGCGCGACGCCGACGCCGAGACGATCAAGAAGGCGTACCGCCGGCTCGCGCGCAAGTACCACCCCGACGTGTCGAAGGAGCCCGACGCCGAGGCGCACTTCAAGGACGTCGGCGAAGCGTACGAGACGCTGAAGGATCCCGAAAAGCGCGCGGCCTACGACGCGCTCGGCCAGCGCCGGCCCGGCGAGGAGTTCACCGCGCCGCAGGATTGGCGCGAGCATTTCCATGCGGGCGACACCGCAGGTTTCGAGGATGTCGACCTCGCCGACCTGCTCGATGCACTCGGCCGCGGCCACGCGCACGGCCGTCGCGCAGGGCCCCGCGCCGGCCGCGACTACGACGTCGCCGCGCGCATCAGCCTCGAAGACGCGCATCGCGGCGC
>DATBPW010000490.1:0-5794 GCA_036561125.1 Ramlibacter sp.
TCGGAGTAGACCGCGACCGTCTTGATGCCCATCTTCTTCGCGGACTTGATCACGCGGCAGGCGATCTCGCCGCGGTTGGCAATCAGGATTTTGTCGAACATGGGTCGTTACTGGAGGCCCAGCTCCTTGCGCATGGATTGGTTGCGCGCGTCGGCACGCTGGAAGGCGGGACGCTCGCCCAGCCGCTCGACGTAGGACGTGAATGCGGGCCTCGCGTCGATCTGCTTGAACATCAGCAGGAACCGCAGCAGCCCGCCGAAGACGACATCGGCCATCGAGAAGGTGTCGCCCAGCACGAAGGGGCCTTTGGCGAGAGCGCTCTCGGCGGCAGCGATCATCGAGTCGTAGCTGCCCCAGCCCGCCGAAACCTCCTTCACCGACCAGCCTGCGTTCTTCGCCATGACCGCCGGCTCGATCACGCTCGGCGCGAAGAACGACCAGCGCAGGTACGTGCCGCGGCGGGGATCGTCCAGGGCGGGCGCGAGCTTGCCTGCCGCGTAGCGATCGGCGAGATACAGCGCGATCGCCGCGCCCTCGGTGACCACCACGTCGCCATCGACCAGCGTGGGGAGCTTGCCCATCGGGTTGAGCTGCAGGAACTCGGGGCGCTTTTGCTCGCCCTTCATCATCTGGACGACTTCGAGCTGGTACGGAACGCCGGCTTCCTCGAGCGCCCAGATCGTTCCCGCAGCGCGCGAATACGGGTGGTAGTAAAGGGTCAGGGCCATGTCGGTCTCCTCCGTTTCAGAGCGGAATGTTCCCGTGCTTGCGCCAGGGGTTGTCGAGTTTCTTTTCGCGCAGCATCACGAGCGAGCGGCAGATGCGCTTGCGCGTCTCGTGCGGCAGGATCACGTCGTCGATGAAGCCGCGCGAACCGGCGACGAAGGGGTTGGCGAAGCGCGCCTTGTATTCGGCTTCGCGCGCGGCGAGCTTGGCCGGGTCGTTCTTGTCTTCGCGGAAGATGATCTCCACCGCGCCCTTCGCGCCCATCACCGCGATCTCCGCGTTGGGCCACGCGAAGTTGACGTCGCCGCGCAGGTGCTTGGAGCTCATCACGTCATACGCGCCGCCATAGGCCTTGCGCGTGATCACCGTGATCTTCGGCACCGTGCACTCGGCGTACGCGTAGAGCAGCTTCGCGCCGTGCTTGATGATGCCGCCGTATTCCTGGCTGGTGCCCGGCATGAAGCCCGGCACGTCCACGAACGTGACGACGGGAATGTTGAAAGCATCGCAGAAGCGCACGAAGCGCGCGGCCTTGATCGAGCTCTTGATGTCCAGGCAACCCGCGAGCACCAGCGGCTGGTTGGCGACGATGCCGATGGTCTGGCCTTCCATGCGCCCGAAGCCGACGATGATGTTCCTGGCGTAGTCGGCCTGCAGCTCGAAGAAGTCGCCGTCGTCGACCGTCTTGGCGATCAGCTCCTTCATGTCGTAGGGCTTGTTCGGGTTGTCCGGCACGAGCGTGTCGAGCGAGTGGTCCATGCGCTCGGCGGGATCGTTGCTCGGGCGCACCGGCGGCTTTTCCTTGTTGTTCAGCGGCAGGTAGTTGTAGAACCGCCGCAGCATCAGCATCGCCTCGACGTCGTTCTCGAAAGCGAGGTCGGCCACGCCGCTGCGGCTGGTGTGCGTCACCGCGCCGCCCAGTTCTTCGGCGGTCACTTCTTCGTGCGTCACGGTCTTCACCACTTCGGGGCCCGTGACGAACATGTAGCTGGAGTCCTTCACCATGAAGATGAAGTCGGTCATTGCGGGCGAATACACCGCGCCGCCGGCGCACGGCCCCATGATCATGCTGATCTGCGGGATCACGCCCGAGGCCATCACGTTGCGCTGGAACACGTCGGCGTAGCCACCCAGCGACGCGACGCCTTCCTGGATGCGCGCGCCGCCCGAGTCGTTCAGGCCGATCACCGGCGCACCGACCTTCATCGCCTGGTCCATCACCTTGCAGATCTTCTCGGCGTGCGCCTCGGACAGCGCGCCGCCGAACACCGTGAAGTCCTGGCTGAAGATGAACACGAGCCGGCCGTTGATCATCCCGTAGCCGGTGACGACGCCGTCGCCGGGGATCTTGTTGTCGGCCATGCCGAAGTCGGTCGAACGGTGCTCGACGAACATGTCCCATTCCTCGAACGTGCCTTCGTCGAGCAGCAGCTCGATGCGCTCGCGCGCGGTGAGCTTGCCCTTCTTGTGCTGCGCGTCGATGCGTTTGGGGCCGCCGCCTTGCCGCGCGGCCTGCCGCTTCTTTTCGAGTTGGTCGAGGATGTCGTGCATTTCGTCTCCGTCTCCGATCCTTGTCATTCCGGCGAGGGCCGGAATCCAGTGTCCTTGCGCCAGGCGTCGAGCAGGCGCCGGGCGGCGGTCGATGCAGGCACGCGGCCCGCTTCCACTTCGTCGGTCAATGCGGGCAGCAGCTCGCGCACGGCGACATGCTCGCGGAAATCGGCCTTCAGCCCGGCGTCGATGCGTTCCCACATCCACGCGAGCGCCTGGTGCTGGCGCCGCGCCTGCAGTGCGCCCGACTGCGTGCGCACGTCGCGGAACTTCGCCACCGCATCCCAGAAGCGATCGAGCCCTTCGCCTTTCAGCGCGCTCAGCTGGATGACTTGCGCGGAATGATCGCGCTTGCGGCCTTGCTGCGTGAAGATGCGCATGACGCTCGTGACTTGTGCCTGCGCGCGCGTCGCCGCGTCGCGGTCGATGTCGGCCTTGTTGATCACGACGAGGTCCGCCAGTTCCATGACGCCCTTCTTGATCGCCTGCAGGTCGTCGCCCGCGTTCGGCAACTGCATCAGCACGAACATGTCCGTCATGCCCGCGACCGCCGTTTCACTCTGGCCGACGCCCACCGTCTCGACGATCACGATGTCGTAGCCCGCGGCCTCGCACACGAGCATCGCCTCGCGCGTCTTCTCCGCGACGCCGCCCAGCGTGCCGCTCGACGGGCTCGGGCGGATGTAAGCCTTGTCATTGACCGAGAGGTGCTCCATGCGCGTCTTGTCGCCGAGGATGGAGCCGCCGGAAACGCTGGACGAAGGATCCACTGCGAGCACCGCGACCTTGTGCCCTTGCGCGATCAGGAACAAGCCCAGCGCTTCGATGAACGTGCTCTTGCCGACGCCGGGCACGCCGCTGATGCCGACGCGGAACGACTTGCCGGCATGCGGCAGGATTTTTGTGAGCAGCTGGTCGCCCTGCGCGCGATGGTCCGCGCGCGTGGATTCCAGCAGCGTGATCGCCTTCGCGATGGCGCGACGCTGGCCGGCGAGGACCTGCTCGGCAAGATTCATTGAGTTGTCACCCCGGCGCAGGCCGGGGTCGTCAGCGATGGTTCGGCCGCGCGTGTTCTGCCGCCAACGGTCCCGGCCTGCGCCGGGATGACGCGGTTCGCCGCGCGGGCGCGGCTCATCGCGTCACCTTGCGGATCTGCTCGAGCACGTCCTTCGCGCTCGCGGGGATCGGCGTGCCCGGGCCGTAGATGCCCTTCACGCCGGCGTCGTAGAGGAACTCGTAGTCCTGCTGCGGAATCACACCGCCGACGAACACGATGATGTCGTCCGCGCCCTGCTTCTTCAGCTCCTCGATGATCGCGGGCACGAGTGTCTTGTGACCCGCCGCGAGCGTGGAGATGCCCACGGCGTGCACGTCGTTCTCGATCGCCTGCCGCGCGCATTCCTCCGGCGTCTGGAACAGCGGGCCGATGTCCACGTCGAAGCCGAGATCCGCGAACGCCGTCGCAACGACTTTCGCGCCGCGATCGTGCCCGTCCTGCCCGAGCTTGGCGATCAGCACGCGCGGCCGACGTCCCTGCTCGCGCGCGAACTCGTCGATTTCCTTCTTGAGTTTGTCCCAGCCCTCGGCCGAGTCGTAGGCAGCTGCGTACACGCCGGTCACCTTTTGCGTATCGGCGCGATGGCGCCCGAAGACTTGCTCCAATGCATCCGAGACTTCGCCGACGGTCGCGCGCAGGCGGATCGCGTCGACGCTGAGCGCCAGCAAGTTGCCCCGCCCGCTTTGCGCGGCTTGCGTGAGCGCCTCGAGCGCGGCCTTCACCTTGCCGGCGTCGCGTGTTGCGCGAACCTGCTTCAGCCGCGCGACTTGCTGCTCGCGCACCTTGTGGTTGTCGACTTCGAGGATGTCGTGCACTCCCTCCTTCGCCAGCCGGTACTTGTTGACGCCGACGATCACGTCCTTGCCCGCGTCGATGCGCGCCTGCTTCTCGGCAGCGGCCGCCTCGATCTTCAACTTGGCCCAGCCCGAATCGACGGCGCGCGTCATGCCTCCCATCGCGTCGACCTCTTCGATGATCGCGCTCGCGGCGTCGGCCATCTCCTGCGTCAGCTTTTCCATCATGTAGCTGCCGGCCCACGGGTCGATCACGTCGGTGATGTGCGATTCCTCCTGGATGATCAGCTGCGTGTTGCGCGCGATGCGCGCGGAAAACTCCGTGGGCAGCGCGATCGCCTCGTCGAACGAATTGGTGTGCAGCGACTGCGTGCCGCCGAACACCGCCGCCATCGCCTCGATCGCCGTGCGCACGACGTTGTTGTACGGGTCCTGCTCGGTGAGCGACCAGCCCGAGGTCTGGCAGTGCGTGCGCAGCATCAGGCTCTTCGGGTTCTTCGCGCCGAAGCCCTTCATGATCCGGCACCACAGCAGGCGCGCCGCGCGCATCTTCGCGATCTCGAGATAGAAGTTCATCCCGATCGCCCAGAAGAACGACAGGCGGCCCGCGAAGTCGTCGACGTCCAGGCCCTTGGCCAGCGCGGTCTTCACGTACTCCTTGCCGTCGGCCAGCGTGAACGCGAGTTCCAGCGCCTGGTTCGCGCCCGCCTCCTGCATGTGGTAGCCGGAGATCGAGATCGAGTTGAACTTCGGCATGTGCTTCGCCGTGTACTCGATGATGTCGCCGACGATGCGCATGCTCGGCTGCGGCGGGTAGATGTACGTGTTGCGGACCATGAACTCCTTGAGGATGTCGTTCTGGATGGTCCCCGAGAGCTGGTCCTGCTTCACGCCCTGTTCTTCGGCTGCGACGATGTAGCCCGCCAGCACCGGCAGCACGGCGCCGTTCATCGTCATCGACACGCTGACCTTGTCCAGCGGGATGCCGTCGAAAAGGATCTTCATGTCCTCGACCGAATCGATCGCGACGCCGGCCTTGCCGACGTCGCCCGTCACGCGCGGGTGGTCGCTGTCGTAGCCGCGGTGCGTGGCGAGGTCGAACGCGACGGACACGCCTTGCTGGCCCGCGGCCAGGCCCTTGCGATAGAAAGCGTTCGACTCTTCCGCCGTCGAAAAGCCCGCGTACTGCCGGATGGTCCACGGCCGCGACGCGTACATCGTGGCCTGCGGCCCGCGGATGAACGGCTCGAAGCCGGGCAGCGTGTTCGTGGACGGCAGGCCCTGCAGGTCCTGCGCCGTGTAGAGCGGCTTGACGGCGATGCCGTCGGGCGTCACCCAGTTCAGTGCATCCACGTCGCCGCCGGGCGAGGATTTGGCAGCGGCCTGGCGCCAGGCGTCGAGGTCGGCGGCTTCGAATTCGGGGCGGGGCGGGTTCATGGCAGGAAGTGTGCGCTGTTCGCGCAGCGCGGAGGCTGTGGTTGCCCGGCATCTTACCGTATTCATAATTATTGATAAAGAATTCGGAAGTCCGTAGAATTGCGGACATGGCCGTCGCCAGCCCGCCGCACACCACCCTCGCGCCGCGCGCCCTCTACGAGGAGGTCGCGGAGCAATTGCGCCAGCGCATTTTCCGCCGCGAGCTGGAGCCGGGCAGCTGGATCGACGA
>DATBPW010000491.1:0-2347 GCA_036561125.1 Ramlibacter sp.
TCGATCAGCAGAACTGCGCCGGGCGCGGGCGCCTGCAAGGCCTGTAACAGCGGACGGCGGATCAGGTAGCGCGGCTGGTAGACCTCGCGCTCGATTTCGTCGGCGCTTTCGGTGCCCTCGACCGCGCGCATGTGCAGCAGTTGCGCGGCGTAGTTCCATTCGTACAGCGCCTCGCGCTGCTCGAGGCCGTCGTAGCACTGCAGGCGCAGCAGCTCACGCGGCAACGCGGCGGCGAGTGCCTTCGCGAGCTCGGTCTTGCCGACCCCCGGTTCGCCCTCGAGCAGCAGCGGACGCTGCAGTTTGAGCGCGAGGAAGACGGCGGTGGCCAAGCGACGATCGGCGAAGTAGCCGACTCGCGAGAGCGCGGTTTGCAGGTCGTCGATGGAGTCGATCATCAATTCAACAGCCGGCCGCAAAAAACGCGGAAGTCGCGCAGAAGTCGCAGAAAATTCATTTTCTTCTTTCTGCGCATTCTGCGGAAATTCTGCGACCTCTGCGCCCGGCTGTTGGGTTGGCGCTTGCTAGCCCAGCGCCTTCGCCACCGCCCGCTGCGCCATCACGCTGACCAGGTTCGCGCGGTACGCGGCGCTGGCGTGGATGTCGGCCGAGAGGTCGCTCGCGTCGATCTTCACCGACGCGGCCGACTGCGGCGTGAAGCTCTTCGCCAGCGCCTGTTCCAGGCCCGTGTGGCGGAACACGCCGTTGCCACCGCCGGTGACCGCGACGCGCACGCCGTTGCCGGTGTCCGCCACGAACACGCCGATCAGCGCGAAGCGCGATGCGGGTTGCCGGAATTTCATGTACGCCGCGCGCTTGGGCGCGGGGAACGTGACGTGCGTGACCAGCTCGCCTTCGCCCAGCGCCGTCGTGAACAGGCCCTGGAAGAAATCGTCGGCGGCGATCTTGCGCTTCGTCGTGTGAACCGTCGCGTTCAGGGCGAGCACCGCGGCCGGATAGTCGGCCGCCGGGTCATTGTTCGCGATCGAGCCGCCGAGCGTGCCCATCGCGCGCACCTGGCGGTCGCCGATGCCGCCCGCGACATCCGCGAGCGCAGCGATCACCGACTTGACGTCGGCACTCGACGCGACATCGGCATGCCGCGTCATCGCGCCGATCTTCAGGCCGTTGCCCTCTTTCGCGATGCCGGCGAGTTCGCCGATCGCGCCGAGGTCGACGAGCTGGTCCGGATTGGCCAGGCGCAGCTTCAGCGACGCGACGAGCGATTGCCCGCCGGCCAGCAGCTTGACGTTGGCCTTCTGCGCGAGCTTGTTCGCATCGGCGACGCTGGCGGGACGTTCGAAGGTGAATGCATACATGATCTGTGTTCCTTCGTTCGGTTACGGGCGGGCCGCCTGGATCGCATCCCACACGCGTGCGGCCGATGCGGGCATGTCGAGGTCATTCACACCAAGCGGGCGCAGCGCGTCGAGCACCGCGTTGATCACGGCCGGTGGCGAGCCGATCGCGCCCGCCTCGCCGCAGCCTTTCGTGCCGAGCGGGTTGTGCGTGCACGGCGTGCACACCGTGTCGAGCTTGAACGTCGGCATGTCGTCGGCGCGCGGCAGCGCGTAATCCATCATCGAGCCGGTGAGGAGCTGGCCGCTTTCCTTGTCGTACACGCAGTTCTCCAGCAGCGCCTGGCCGATGCCCTGCACGAGGCCGCCGTGCACCTGCCCTTCGACGATCATCGGGTTGATCACGGTGCCGAAGTCGTCCACCGCCGTGAATCGGTCGATGCGCACTTGTCCCGTGGCCGGGTCGATTTCCACCTCGCAGATGTAAGTGCCGGCGGGGAACGTGAAGTTGGTCGGGTCGTAGAACGCAGTTTCGTCCAGCCCCGGCTCGAGCTTGTCGAGCGGGTAGTTGTGCGGGACGTAGGCCGTCAGCGCCACCTGCGCGAACGGGATCTTCTTGTCAGTGCCCTTCACGCGGAACTCGCCGCCCGAGAACTCGATGTCGCCGTCGCCGGCTTCCATCAGGTGCGCCGCGATCTTCTTGGCCTTGGTCTCGATCTTGTCGAGCGCCTTCATGATCGCCGCGCCGCCGACGCTGATCGAGCGCGAGCCGTAGGTGCCCATGCCGAACGGCACGCGCCCGGTGTCGCCGTGCACCACCGCGACGTTCTCAACGGGGATGCCCAGGCGCGCCGCCACGACTTGGGCGAACGTTGTCTCGTGGCCCTGCCCGTGCGAGTGCGAACCGGTGAACACGGTGACGCTGCCCGTCGGGTGGACGCGGATCTCGCCGCATTCGAAGAGGCCCGCGCGCGCGCCGAGCGCGCCCGCGATGTTCGACGGCGCGATGCCGCACGCCTCGATGTAGCTCGAGTAGCCGATGCCGCGCTTGA
>DATBPW010000492.1:0-4389 GCA_036561125.1 Ramlibacter sp.
CGAGGAAGACGACGACGGCGCGCCCGCGCGCAAGGCCGGTCATTCGAAGCGCAGTCCGGTGAAGAAGGGCTCGGTCATCTCGGGCTTGAGCGCCCGCGCGTAAACGACGGCCTGGAACACCGAGGTGCCGCGCGCGAAGTAGGCGGCCTGGCTTTGCACCGCACTGCCGTCCGCCCGCTGGCCGCGCGCGCGCACCATCACCGATTGGCTCAGGCCCAGGGCGTGCGCGGGCAGGTAGGGCTGTTCGCGATCGACACCGGACTTCGTCGACGCGAGGCTCGCCTTCTTCCACTCCACGATCGCGTCGGTGAGATCGGCCTCGCTCCCCAGGTCGGCGTAGACGACGATGAAGGTGGCACCCCCGGTCTCGCAACCCATCGCGTGCAGCACGACTTCGCGGCCCGGCAGGATCGCGGCCTTGTGCTCGGCCTGGTCCGGCTTGCACGGGAAGGTGGTGTGCAGGTTGGCCGGGCTGACGGCCATTTCGCGCCAGTTGAACGTGGGCGTGCACGCGCCGGCGAGCAGCGCCAGCAACACCACGGCACGCGACATGACCGGCGAGCGAAGCTTGTCCGGTCGAAGGAGATTGATGGCCACGTGGCAATTATCGGTTTGCCGCACAATGGGCGGCCATGAATTCGCTGACAGGCATCCGGGTGCTCGATCTGTCGCGCGTGCTCGCCGGGCCGTGGTGCACGCAGACGCTCGCCGACCTCGGCGCGGACGTGATCAAGGTCGAGCGCCCCGGCGCCGGCGACGACACGCGCAGCTGGGGGCCGCCGTTCCTGCAGGATGACGCGGGGCGCGACACGCGCGAAGCGGCGTATTACCTCGGAGCCAATCGCAACAAGCGCTCGATCACGTGCGACATCGCGCGGCCCGAGGGGCAGGCCCTGGTGCGCGAACTCGCCGCGCGTTGCGACGTGCTGGTCGAGAACTTCAAGGTCGGTGACCTCGATCGCTACGGCCTGGGGTACGACGCGATCCGCGCCATGAACCCGCGCATCGTCTACTGCAGCATCACCGGCTTCGGCCAGACCGGGCCCTATCGCGAACGCGCGGGGTACGACTACATCGTGCAGGGCATCGGCGGCCTCATGAGCGTGACGGGTGAGCGCGATGACCTCGTGGACGCGGACGGCCACAAAGTGGCCGGGGGCCCGCAAAAGGTGGGCGTGGCGGTGGCGGACCTGTTCACCGGCATGTACGCGACGGTCTCCATCCTCGCGGCCTTGCGCCACGTCGACCGCACGGGCGAGGGCCAGCGCATCGACATGGCGCTGCTCGATACCCAAGTGGCCATGCTCGCGAACCTCGGCGCGAACTACCTTGTGAGCGACAAGGTGCCGGGCCGGGCCGGCAACGCGCACCAGAACATCGTGCCGTACCAAGTGTTCGAAACCGCGCCCGGCGCGCAGGGCCGCGACTTCATCATCCTCGCCGTCGGCAACGACACGCAGTTCGCCAAATTCTGCGACGCCGCGGACCGCGCCGACATCGCGGCCGACGCGCGCTTCACGAAGAACCAGGACCGCGTGCGCAACCGCGGCGTGCTCGTGCCGATGCTCGAAGGCGTCATGCGCACGAAGACGAAGGCGCAGTGGATCGCGCTGCTCGAAACGGCGAAGGTGCCGTGCGGCCCGATCAACAACCTCGCCGAGGTCTTCGCGAATCCGCAAGTGGAAGAGCGCCACATGGTGAACACATGGTCGCATCCGCTGCGCGAGCAGGTGCGGCTGGTCGCGAGCCCGATCAAGTTGAGCGCCACGCCCGTGCGCACCGAGCGGCCGCCGCCGCTGCTCGGGCAGCACACGCAGGAGGTCCTGCGCGAAGTGCTCGGGTGGGACGACGCGCGGATCGAGGCGGCGAAACGGCAAGGAGCAACCTAGGTGGCGAACTTCGTCCTCGTGCATGGCGCGTGGCACGGCGCCTGGTGCTGGCGCGACGTGGCGCCGCTGCTCGTGCGCGCGGGGCATCGCGCCCACGCAGTGACGCTTACCGGCGTCGGCGAGCGCGCGCATCTGATGTCGCCGGCGATCACGCTCGAGACCTTCATCGACGACGTGACGAATGCGATCGATGCGGAGGAGATGGACCGCGTCGTGCTCGCCGTGCATTCGTTCGCGGGCATGGTCGGCACGGCGGTCGCGGACCGCATGCCGCAGCGCATCGCGCAACTCGTGTACATCGACGCCGTGATCCCGCTGCCGGGCGAGAGCTGGAGCAGCACGCACGTGCCGGCCACGCGCGAGGCACGCATCGCGGCGTCGGAAGCGTCGCGCGACTACAGCTTCCCGCCGCCCGACCCTTCCCTCTACGGCCTGGCGGGTGAGCAGCACGCGTGGGTTGCGCGGCGGCAGGTCCCGCATCCGGGCCACAGCTACACGGCGCCGCTGCAGTTCGATGCGCAGCGCGTCGCGTCGGTGCCGCGCCTTTTCGTCGACTGCACGAAGCCGCCGCTCGCCACCATCGACGCGAGCCGGCGGCGCGTGCGCGATCCCGCCTTCTGGGGCGCCCCGTGGCGCGTCGTCGAGCTCGCCACAGGGCACGACCCCATGGTCAGCGCCCCCCAGGACCTGGCCAATGTGCTCATGAATTGCGAAGCGTCAACATCGGCTGCGCCGACAGTGGTACGCGGCTAGAATTGCCCCATGGTCAAGAAACCGGTCTTTATCGGAATCGCCGCTGCGGCATTGATCGCGGCGGGCGCTGCGTTCTACGTCGCCGGCACCGACCAGGCCGCGCCGCTGTCCACGTTCACGATGCTCGATGGCTCCAAGAAGACCACGGCGGACCTGAAGGGCCACGTGACCCTGGTGAATTTCTGGGCCACGAGCTGTGTGACCTGCGTGGGCGAGATGCCCAAGATGGTCCAGACCTTCGACAAGTACCACCCGAAGGGCTACGACATGCTCGCCGTGGCAATGAGCTACGACCCGCCGAGCTACGTGGTGAACTACAGCGAGACGCGCAAGCTGCCGTTCGGCGTGGCGCTCGATTACACGGGCGAGGTCGCGAAGGCGTGGGGCGACGTGCAGCTGACGCCCACCACCTTCGTCGTCAACAAGCGCGGCGAGATCGTCAAGCGCTATGTCGGCGAGCCGGACTTCGCCGAGCTCGACCGCCTGATCGAGAAGCTGCTCGCCGAACAGGCCTGAGCGCGGCTACTCCGCGTAGGCTTCCACGCCGATCTCCAGCTTCACTTCGTCGGAAATCCCCGGCACGCCGTACTTGATGCCGAAGTCGGTGCGCTTGATCGTGCCTTCCGCCCCCGCACCGCACATCGGCTTCTTGCTGTAGGGATTGGGCCCGCACACGAAGTGCGTCACCTGCAGTTTCACCGGACGGGTGACGCCGACCATCGTGAGGTTGCCCTCGATGCTGTCGAGCTTGTCGCCCGCAAAGTTGAACTTCGTCGACTTGAACGCCATGTCGGGGAACTCGGCGGAGTTGAAGAAGTCCGCGCTGCGCAGGTGCTCGTCGCGCGAGCGCGCGCCGTTCTCGCGCCTAGCATCGCCCGTGGAAACCGTCGCCGTGGGCACCTTCACTTCCATCGAGCCGGTTTTCGCGGCGCTGTCGTAGACGACCTTGCCGGTCATGCGCTCGAAGCGCCCGTGGATGTTCGACATCCCCATGTGGTTGACGCTGAAGTACGGAAACGAGTGCAGCGGGTCGATGTCGTACGTGACCGGCGCGGCGCTCGCTGCCACCGGCACGGCGAGTGCGAGCAGGATCGTTTGCAATCGGCTTTTCATGGGGCCTCCTTGGTTGGACCGGATTTCATGCAGGGTGGAACCACGCCAGCGCAACGGCTGCCGCTGCGGGGACGATGGCAAGCGCGAACGCCGCGATCGCACGCGTGCGCACGCCTAGAGTGGAAGGTGCGAGCTGAGCGGCCGGCACGACCAGCAGCAACGGCAACAGCGCATGCCCGGGAAGCTCCGCCGCCATCACGGCATTGACGCCGGCCAGGCCCGCGACAGTCGCCGCGGGCAATGAAATGCTGCGCCCCGTCGGCGCGGCGGCGCCGCGAAGCCACTGCACGCCGAGCGTGGCGAATGCAGCGCTGCCGACCGCGAGCGCCACAGTGCCCAGCACCGCGGACGCGCCGAGGATCGCGACGACGCCCGTCGCCCATCCGAGGGCGCTGCCGGCCGCCGCAGCGCGGACCGGATCTTCGCCAGCCCGCAGCATCATTGCGGCTTGCGCGGCGACATACGTTGCCGCGAGGACAGCCGCGAGCACGGCCGCGCCGGCATCCTTCTGCGCGAGCAGCCGCCACAACATCCACACGCACGCAGCGGCAAGCACCGCACTCGACGCCGTCGCCGTGGCACGCCAACCTGAGTGGGCCCATTCGACGAACAGGCACAACACAACGACTGCCGC
>DATBPW010000493.1:0-5718 GCA_036561125.1 Ramlibacter sp.
CGAACACCTGCAGGTTCGAGACGGCGGCAGAGCCGGACGGGGTGTCCAGCGTGAACCACTTGATGCGCAGGAACATCCACTCGGAGAAAAACTGCGCGGCGAGCGTCGCGACCGCGAGATAGAGACCGCGCACACGCAGGCTCGGCAGCCCGAACAGGATGCCGAACACCATGGCGCACAGGCCGCCCAGCACCAGGGCGAGCAGCAAGGGCATGCCCGGCACGCGCACGAAGAAGTTGTAGGCGCCGTAAGCGCCCACGGCCATGAACGCAGCGGAGCCTAGCGAGATCTGCCCGCAGTAGCCCACGAGGATGTTCACGCCGATCGCGGCCAGCGCGAGGATCAGGAACGGGATCAGGATGGCGCGGAACATATAGCTGCTCGCCGTGAGCGGCACCACGACGTACGCGAACACGAGCAGCAGCGCGACGTACACACGGTCCTGCACGATCGGGAAGATCTGCTGGTCGGCGCGGTAGCTGGTCTTGAACTGGCCGTTTTCGCGGTAGATCATGTTTCTAGTCAGTTGGGGTCAGAGCAAAATTTGCTTCGCAAATTAGTTGATCTGACCCGCAAGATTTCATACTCGGTCGATGATCTTCTCGCCGAACAGGCCTTGCGGCCGCACGAGGAGCACGAGGAGCGCGAGCACGTACGCGAACCAGATCTCGATGCCGCCGCCGACGTACGGCCCGAGGAAAACTTCGGAGACTTTTTCGCCGACACCGATGATCAGCCCGCCGATGATCGCGCCGGGCACGGACGTGAGCCCGCCGAGGATCACGACGGGCAGCGCGCGCAAGGCCACCGTCGACAGCGAGAACTGCACCCCGAGCTTGGCGCCCCAGATCATCCCGGCCACGAGGGCGACCACGCCCGCGACGCACCACACGATCACCCAGATGCGTGACAGCGAAATGCCGATCGACTGCGCGGCCTGGTGATCGTCCGCGACGGCGCGCAGCGCGCGGCCGGTGCCGGTCTTCTGGAAGAACAGGCTGAGGAGCACGACCAGCGCGGCCGCGACGACGGCCGCGACGAGGTCCTCCTTGCTCACGAGGATGCCGCCGTCGAACGTGTTCTGGAGCACGATCACCGGCTCCTTCGGCACGCCCACGTCGATCTTGTAGATGTCGTTGCCGAAGATCGACTGGCCGATGCCGTCGAGCAGGTACGCCACGCCGAGCGTCGCCATCAAGAGCGTCGCGCCTTCCTGGTTGACGAGATGGCGCAGCACGAGGCGCTCGACCAGCCACGCGACCGCGAACATGATCGCGCCCGCGGCGATGAAGGCGAGCAGGTTGGCGAGGAACGCGCTTTCGAAGCCGAGCCAGTGCGGCAGCCATTCCGAGAAGCGCGCCATCGCGAGCGCGGCGAACAGCACCATCGCGCCCTGCGCGAAATTGAAGACGCCCGAAGCCTTGAAGATCAGCACGAAGCCTAGCGCGACGAGCGAATACAGCATGCCCGACATCAGGCCGCCGATCACCGTTTCGAGGAAGAAGCCCATCGCGCGTTGGTCCTTCAGTGCGAGGTGCCGAGGTAGGCGCGGATCACGTCGGGGTTGTTCCGCACTTCATCGGGCGTGCCGTCGCCGATCTTCTTGCCGTAGTCGAGCACCACGACGCGGTCGCTGATGTCCATCACCACGCCCATGTCATGTTCGATGAGGACCACGGTCGTGCCGAACTCGTCGTTGACGTCGAGCACGAAGCGGCACATGTCCTGTTTTTCCTCGACGTTCATCCCGGCCATCGGCTCGTCGAGCAGCAGCATCCGCGGTTCCATCGCCAGCGCGCGGCCGAGGTCGACGCGCTTTTGCAGCCCGTACGGCAGCTGGCCGACAGGCACCTTGCGAAAGGCCTGGATCTCGAGGAAGTCGACGATGTGTTCGACGAATTCGCGGTGGCGGATTTCCTCGCGCTCGGCCGGGCCGATGCGCAAGGCCTGCAGCAGGATGTTGCTTTTGATCCGCAGGTTGCGCCCGGTCATGATGTTGTCCAGCACGCTCATGCCCTTGAACAGCGCGAGGTTCTGGAACGTGCGCGCGATGCCCATCTCCGCGACCTGGCGCGAGTTCATGTGCCGGAAGGTCTTGCCCAGGAACGTGATCGAGCCTTCCTGCGGCTGGTACACGCCGTTGATGCAATTGAGCATCGAGCTCTTGCCGGCGCCGTTCGGGCCGATGATGGCGCGGATCTCGTGCTCGCGCACGTCGAACGAGATGCCCGTGAGCGCCTTCACGCCGCCGAACGACAGCGAGATGTCGTCGACGTGCAGGATCACATCGCCGATCTTCTTGACGGCGTCGATCTCGGCGGGCGACGTCATGTTCATGCGGCGGCCTTCACGGGCGCGAACACCTTCGCGTCGTCGATCTTCAGTGTCGCGGTGACGACGCCGGTGCGGCCGTCCTCGAACTTCACCTGCGTCTCGACGTACTGCTCGCGCTTGCCCTCGTACAACGCGTCGACAAGCACCTGGTACTTCTCGGCGATGAACCCGCGGCGGACCTTGTTGGTGCGCGTGAGTTCGCCGTCGTCCGCATCAAGCTCCTTGTGCAGCACGAGGAAGCGGCTGACCTGCGAGCCTGCGAGGCGCTCGTCGGCGGCGAGGTCCGCATTCACCTTCTCCACGCAGTCCTTCACCAGCGCATACACCTCGGGCTTCTGCGCCAGGTCCGTGTAGCCCGCGTACGGCAGGCCGCGCTTTTCGGCCCAGTTGCCCACCGCCTCGAAGTCGATGTTGATCATGACGCAGACGCGATCGCGACCGTCGCCGTAGGCCACCGTTTCCTTGATGTACGGAAAGAACTTCAATTTGTTCTCCACGTACTTCGGCGCGAACATCGCGCCGTCGTTCGGGCCGCCGACGATGCGCCCGACATCCTTCACGCGGTCGATGATCTTCAGGTGCCCGTGCGCGTCGATGAAGCCGGCGTCGTTGGTGTGGTACCAGCCGTCGGCCGTGAGCACCTCGCTGGTGGCCTGCGGGTTTTTGTAATAGCCCTTGAGCAGGCCGGGCGAGCGCACGAGGATCTCGCCGCTGTCGTTCACCTTGATCTCGACGCCGCGGCACGGCACGCCGACCGTGTCGGCCTTCACCTGGTCGTCGGGCTGCAGGCACACGAACACCGCGGTTTCGGTGGATCCGTACAGCTGCTTGAGGTTGATGCCGATCGAGCGGTAGAAGGTGAACAGGTCCGGCCCGATCGCCTCGCCCGCCGTGTAGGCGACCCGCACGCGCGAGAAGCCGAGGTTGTTGCGCAGCGGGCCGTAGACGAGCAGGTCGCCAAGCGCATAGAGCGCGCGGTCGGCGAACGGCACCGCCTGGCGATCGCGCAGCGCCGGCCCGACACGCTTGGCGATGTCCATGAACCTGCGGAACATCGCGCGCTTGGCCCAGCCCGCATCTTCCATGCGGATCATCACGGTCGTGAGCAGGCCTTCGAAGATGCGGGGCGGGGCGAAGTAGTAGGTGGGCCCGATCTCCTTGAGGTCGATCGCCACCGTAGTCGCCGACTCGGGGCAGTTCACCACGTAGCCGCAGCACAGCCACTGCGCATACGAGAAGATGTTCTGGCCGATCCACGCGGGCGGCAGGTAGGCGAGGACTTCTTCCTTGTCCGTGAGCCGGTCGAACTCCTGGCCGGCCTTCGCGCGATCGAGCAGCGTGCGGTGCGAGTGCACCACGCCTTTCGCGTTGCCCGTGGTACCCGAGGTGAAGAACATCGCCGCGACGTCGTCGGGCGACGCCTTCCCGACCTCCTCGCGGAACAGGCCCGGATGCTCGCGCGCGAGCACTTCGCCCGCGGCCGCGAGCGCGTCGAGCGAATGCAGGCCGGGCTCGTTGTAGTTGCGCAGCCCGCGCGGGTCGTCGTAATAGATGTTCGACAGTTGCGGGCACTGCGTGCGGATCTCCAGCAGCTTGTCCACCTGCTCCTGGTCCTCGGCCAGCGCGAATCGCACATCGGCGTTGTTGATCGGGAAGACGCACTCGGTGGCCACCGCGTCCTGGTACAGCGGCACCGGGATCACGCCGAGCGATTGCGCGGCGAGCATCGTCGCGTACAGGCGCGGGCGATTCGTGCCGATCACGACCATGTGTTCGCCGCGCGCGAGGCCCGCATCGTGCAGCCCGCACGCGATGTGCTCGACGAGCTGCGCGAGCGACGACCACGTGGACGTCTGCCAGATGCCGTACTCCTTCTCGCGCATGGCGGCGGCGTGCGGACGCTGCGCAGCGTGTGCGAGGAGCAGTCGCGGAAACGTCGTGTCCATGGTGTCGGGCTGTTCGGTCCTGCGATGCTAGGATCGACTTTGACGCCAAGTTGTCTTTACGACGACATTCCTAGGGAATGTCCTAATCGGGACGACCCCCCATCGACCATGCCCACCGAATCGACCCTGCACCAGCGCCGCCGCGACCCCACCGCGGCCGAACTCGAGGGGATTCCGTGGATCAAGGTGCTCAAGCCGGAGGAGCACCGCTTCGCCGTCCCGCACATCAAGGTGACCGACGCCTTGCCGGGCGACTACGTGTGCCGCATCGGCCGGCCCGTCACCTACTGGTTCGGCGTGATCGAGGGCCTGTTGAAGATGACCACCGACACCGAGCAAGGCCACTCGGTGACCTACAGCGGGCTGCCGCCGGGCGGCTGGTTCGGCGAAGGCACGGTGCTCAAGCGCGAGCACTATCGCTACAACGTGCAGTGCCTGCGCAGGAGCATCGTCGCGGGCCTGCCGGCCGACACGTTCCACTGGCTGCTCGATCACTCGATCGGCTTCAACCGCTTCATCATGGGGCAGCTCAATGAGCGGCTCGCGCAATTCATCGCGGCGCGAGAGATCGACCGCATGAACAACCCCGACGAGCGCGTCGCGCGCAGCCTCGCCGCGCTGTTCAACCCGGTGCTGTTCCCGGGCGTGCGCGACGTGCTGCGCATCACGCAGCAGGAACTGGCCTATCTCGTGGGGCTGTCGCGCCAGCGCGTGAACGAGGCGTTGTCCTCACTCGAGAAGCAGGGCTCGATCCGGATCGAGTACGGAGGCGTGCGCATCCTCGACCCGCAGGCGCTGCGATCGAGCGTCGACTAGGCGGTCACGGCGCTTGCGGCAGCGCGCCCGGCTGGCGGCCGACCTGGTTGCCGTACCAGAGGCTTTCGGCGATGCGGCGGGCGATCAACCGGCCGCCCGCGTCACAATCGCTGCTCGCTGTTGCCCACACCACCTTGCCCGAATCCACTTCACGCCTGAACAAACGCATGGCCGAGCTGGGGCTGTGCTCGCGCCGCGAAGCCGACGAATGGATCGCGCGCGGCTGGGTGCGCGTGAACGGCACCGCCGCGCGAATGGGCATGCAGGTGGACGACGCCGCGCGCATCGACGTCGATCCGCGTGCGCGCGGCGAGCAAATGCAGCTCGTGACCATCCTGCTGCACAAGCCGGTCGGCTATGTGAGCGGGCAAGCGGAGGACGGCTACCAGCCGGCGGTAACGCTCGTGCAGCCGCGCAGCCGGTGGAAGGAAGATCGCGCCGCGATACGTTTCGCGCCGTCGCAATTCAGGGGACTCGCGCCCGCGGGCCGGCTGGACATCGATTCGACCGGACTGCTGGTCCTGACGCAGGACGGCCGCGTCGCGCGCCGCCTGATCGGCGAGGACAGCGGGATCGAGAAGGAATATCTCGTGCGCGTGAACGTCGGCAACGTCACGGCCAA
>DATBPW010000494.1:0-2304 GCA_036561125.1 Ramlibacter sp.
CGCCGAAATGCTTTAAACTTAAATTATCGAGACCTGCACGAACCGGGGAGCCCCTCGACCATGAAGATCACGTGCATCGGCGGCGGCCCGGCGGGCCTGTACTTCGCGCTCCTGATGAAGAAGCAGGACCCGGCGCACGACGTCGCCGTCGTCGAGCGCAACCGTCCCTACGACACCTTCGGCTGGGGCGTGGTGTTCTCCGACCAGACGCTCGGCAACCTGCAGGCCGCCGACCAACCCACCGCCGACGAAATCCTCGGTGCGTTCAACCACTGGGACGACATCGAGGTCAACATCCGCGGGCGCGCGTTCCGCTCGGGCGGCCACGGCTTTTGCGGCATCGGCCGCAAGCGCCTGCTGAACATCCTGCAGCGCCGCTGCGAGGACCTCGGCGTCAAGCTCGTGTTCGAGACCGACGTCACCGACGACACGCAGTTCGCGGATTCGGACCTCGTCATCGCCAGCGACGGCCTGAACAGCCGCATCCGCGCGAAATACGCAGCCAGCTACCAGCCCGACATCGACCTGCGCAAGTGCCGCTTCGTCTGGCTCGGCACGCACAGGAAGTTCGAGGCGTTCACGTTCGCGTTCGAGGAGACGCAGCACGGCTGGTTCCAGGCGCACGCCTACCAGTTCGACGGCGACACGTCGACGTTCATCGTCGAAACGCCCGAGGACGTGTGGCTCAAGGCCGGCATCGACAAGATGGAAAAGGAAGAGTCGATCGCGTTCTGCGAGCGACTCTTCGCCAAATACCTCGACGGCCATGCGCTGATGTCGAACGCGTCGCACCTGCGCGGGTCGGCGCAATGGATCCGCTTCCCGCGCGTGGTCTGCAGGACCTGGGTGCACCATAACGGCCACGCGCCCGTGGTGCTCATGGGCGATGCGGCGCACACGGCGCACTTCTCCGTGGGCTCGGGCACCAAGCTCGCACTGGAGGATTCGATCGAGCTCGCACGCTGCATCGGCAACTCCGGCGGCGACCTGCCGAAGGCGCTCGCGGACTACGAAGCCGTGCGCAGCATCGAAGTCCTCAAGATCCAGAACGCCGCGCGCAACTCCACGGAGTGGTTCGAGAACGTCGCGCGCTACGTCAACCTGCCGCCGGAGCAGTTCGCGTATTCGCTGCTCACGCGCAGCCAGCGCATCAGCCACGAGAACCTGCGCCTGCGCGACAAGGAGTACGTGGAGGACTACGAGGACTGGATCGCGGAGCGCTCGGGCCTGCAGCGCGCACCATCGCAGCAGGCGGTGCCGCCGATGTTCACGCCGTTCACCGTGCGCGGCGTGACGCTCAAGAATCGCGTCGTCGTGTCGCCGATGGCGCAGTACTCGTGCACCGACGGCGTGCCGGGCGACTACCACCTCGTGCATCTCGGTTCGCGCGCAGCGGGCGGCGCGAGCCTGGTGTTCGCGGAGATGACCTGCACATCGCCCGATGCGCGCATCACACCCGCTTGCCCCGGCCTGTGGAACGAACGGCAACGCGATGCGTGGCAGCGAATCGTCGATTACGTGCACCAGTGGACCGATGCGAAGATCGCCATGCAGCTCGGACACGCGGGGCCGAAAGGATCGACGCGCGTGCCGTGGGAAGGCGAGGACCAGCCGCTCGCAGCGGGCAACTGGCCGCTGCTGTCGGCGTCGCCCGAGCAGTACATCGACGGCGTGAGCGACTGGTCGCGCGCGATGAACCGCGCCGACATGGATCGCGTGAGGGACGACTTCGTCCGCTCGACACGCTACGCCGCCGAGGCCGGCTTCGACTGGCTCGAGCTGCACTGCGCGCACGGCTACCTGCTGTCGAGCTTCATCTCGCCGCTGACGAACTTGCGCACCGACGAATACGGCGGCTCGCTGGAGAACCGCCTGCGCTTTCCGCTCGAAGTGTTTGCGGCGATACGCGCGGCGTGGCCGAAGCACCTGCCGATGTCCGTGCGCATCTCGGCGCACGACTGGGTCGAAGGCGGCGTCACGCCCGACGACGCCGTGGCGATCGCACGGTTGTTCAAGGCGGCGGGCGCCGACATGATCGATTGCTCGTCGGGGCAGGTGAGCCGCAAGCAGAAGCCGGTGTACGGGCGCATGTACCAGACGCCATTCGCCGATCGCGTCCGCAACGAAGCCGGCATCGCGACGATCGCCGTCGGCGCGATCTCCGAAGCGGACCACGTCAACAGCATCATCGCCGCGGGCCGCGCGGACCTGTGTGCGATCGCGCGGCCGCACTTGGCGAACCCGCAATGGACCTTGCTGGAGGCGGCGAAGATCGGCTACCACGACCTGCGCTGGCCGGTGCAA
>DATBPW010000495.1:0-1855 GCA_036561125.1 Ramlibacter sp.
ACGTTCTCCAGCACCGTCATGTCCGCATTCATCTTCACGTGCTGGAACGTGCGCGACACGCCAAGCGCCGCGATCGTGCGCGACGGCAAGCCGCCGATCGGCTGGCCGCGAAAATCCACCTGGCCGGACGTGAGCGGCAGCACGCCCGTGACCAGGTTGAACGTCGTCGACTTGCCTGCGCCGTTCGGGCCGATCAGCGCGACGATGTCGCCCGCGCGGATCGAGAAGCTCACGTCGTTCACGGCCACGAGGCCGCCGAACTCCTTGCGCACCTTGTCGACCTGCAGCAGCGCTTCGCCGTGCGCGGGTTTCGCGCGCGCGTCCAGCGGCGCGGCGCTGTCCCAATCGCGCACGCGTTGCTTCGCCGGGAACCAGCGGCCGGCGAAGGTCCAGAGCCCGTCGGGCGCGTACTTCAGCACGCCGACGATCACGATGCCGAAGACGATGGTCTCGAAGTTGCCGCTGGTGCCTATGAGTTTCGGCAGGATCACCTGCAACTGGTCTTCGGTGAGCTTCACCACCGCCGCGCCGAGGAACGCGCCCCACACGTACGACACGCCGCCGAGCACCGCCATGAACAGGTACTCGATGCCCTTGCCGAGCGAGAACGGCGTCGGGTTCACGGTCTGCTGGAAGAACGCGAACAGCCAGCCGGAAATGGCCGCGAGGATCGCCGCGATCACGAACGCGACGAGCTTGTAGCGGAAGGTGGACACGCCCATCGCCTCGGGCATGGTGGTGCCGCCCTTGATCGAGCGGATCGCGCGGCCCGGGCGCGAATCGAGCAGGTGCATCACGCCCAGCGCCGCAACGAGGGCGAAGGCCCAGATCAGCACGTGCAGGCCGCGGCCCGTACCGAGGTCGACGCTGCCGATGTGCAGCGTGGGAATGCCGACGATGCCGTCGTACTTGCCCAGCCAGTCCATGTTGGCCATCGTGTAGTTCAGCGCCAGCCCCCATGCGATCGTCGCGAGCGGCAGGTAGTGCCCCGACATGCGCAGCGTGATCGCACCCACGACGAGCGCGGCGACGATCGCCAGGCCGATGCCGATGGGCAATGCGAGCCACGCATAGCCGCCGAGCTTCACGGTCATGAATGCCGCCGTGTACGCGCCGACGCCCACGAACGCGGCCTGGCCGAACGAGGTGAGGCCCGACACGCCCGTGAGCAGCACGAGCCCGAGCGCCACGAGCGAGTACATGCCGATGTAGCAGCTCTGCGCGATCCAGAAGTCCGGCACCGGCGCGAGCGGCAGCAGGAGCATAGCCACCGCAAACAGCGGAAAACCCAACCGCCGCAGCGCCATCAATGGTCCTCGGTGTGCGGGTCGCGCAGCGAGCGCCACAGCAGCACGGGCAGGATCGCGGAGAACACGATCACTTCCTTGAAGGCGCTCGCCCAGAACGAGCCGAAGCTTTCCAGCAGGCCGACGCCGAGCGCGCCGGCGAGCGCCAGCGGATAACTCGCGAGCCCGGCGAACACCGCGGCGACGAAGCCTTTCAGGCCGATGAGGAAGCCGCTGTCGTAGAAGATCGTCGTGGTCGGCCCGATCAGCAGGCCCGACAGCGCGCCGATGAAAGCGGCCATGGTGAACGCGAGGCGCCCCGCGTTCGCCGACGAGATACCCATCAGGCGCGCGCCCAGCCGATTGACCGCCGTCGCGCGCAGGGCCTTGCCCATGAGCGTGCGCTCGAACAGCAGCCACAGCACGACGATGAGCGCGATCGAAACGAGGAAGATGATGATCGTCTGGCCCGTGAGCGACAGCGCACCGGCCGAGAAGCGCTCGTCCCAGAAACTCGGGTTGCGGAAGCCTTCCGCGCCGAAGAACAGCAGGCCCAGGCCGACGAGCGC
>DATBPW010000496.1:0-3195 GCA_036561125.1 Ramlibacter sp.
ATGCCGCGCTCGATGAGGTGCTGCGCGACTTCCTTGCGGGCGCCGGGCCCGAAGCGGATCGCAGTGGGAAATGAAAAGCCGTTGATGCTCATGAAGGCAATCCCGTGAGGTCCAGGAACATGTGGTTCTTGCCGAAGTAGCGCCCGTCGACGTTGATCGCGCGCGGTTCGACGCCGAAGGAACGGAAGCCGAGACTTTCGTAAAGGTGCGTCGCGTTGGCGTTGCCGTCGGTCACCGTGAGGACGAGCATCCCGATGCCGTCGTGCTGCGCCTGCGTGAGCAGCGCGTCGAAGAGGCGCCGGCCCAGCCCCGCGCCTGCGCATTCCGCGGCGACGTACATGCCCACGACAGTGGCCTTGTGGCGGTTCTTGGTGCGCGCTTCGCGCTCGAGGCCCACCATGCCGACCAGGCTGTCGCCATCCCACGCGCCCCAGAACATCTTCGTTGCCAGGCGCCAAGCCGAATCTTCCACCGGGCGCTGGCCTTCTTCCGTGTGGCTCGACGTGAACGCGTCGGGATGCTCGCGCAATGCGCGCAGGCGCAGCGCGCGGTAGGTGGCCGCGTCGTCGGGCGTGAGGCGGCGGATCTGCATGTTGTTCATTGCGAGTGCGTCAGGCGTTCGATTTGCCGAAGGCCGTCGCGTTCGTCACTTCGGCATCGAGCCCGACGTTGGTGCCGGCAGCGAGCACGCCCGGGTTGAACGTTACGTTCGGCTGCGGTGTACGAGGTCGCGCGCAGCTGCTCGAATTCGCCCAGGAAGATTTCGCCGACGGCGCGCACACCCTGGGCGTTGAGCGTGCCGCTGTTGATCCGCACGGTCTTTTCCAGCAGCGCGAGTGCCGCGGGGCTGTGCTCCTCGACGGCGGCGACGATGCGCCGCTCCGTGTCATCGAGTTGCGCGCCGGCATGGCCGGCGGCGAACAGCACGAGCAGCGCGCCAACGAACTTCGCCCGCATCAGATGATCTCGAAGTACCTTTTCATTTCCCAGTCGGTCACCGCGTCGAGCCACTGGCGCCATTCCCATTCCCGCGTGGCGGCGAAGTGGTCGACGAAGGTGTCGCCCAGCATGTCGCGCGCGATTTTCGACTCGCGGAAGATGCGCGTCGTCTCGATCAGCGTGCGCGGCGCGCGCGGGATGTTCTCGGCGCCCTGGTTGGTGCCCGTGATCGGCGGCGCGGTGAGCTTCAGCCCTTTCTCGACACCGTAGAGGCCCGCCGCGATCACGGCGGCCATCGCCAGGTACGGGTTCACATCCGCGCCGGGGCAGCGCGTTTCCAGGCGCGTGGACTTCGGCGAGCCGGCGATCACGCGGAAGCTCGCCGTGCGGTTGTCGATGCCCCACGTCGGCTTGACCGGCGCCCAGAAGCCGTCGACCAGGCGCTTGTAGCTGTTGATGGTGGGCCAGAACATCGGCGCGAACTCCATCAGGCAGTGCACCTGCCCCGCGAGATAGCTCTCGAAGACCTTGCTCATGCCCCGCGCGCTTTTCCTGTCGTGGAACACGTTGGACTTGCCGTCGGCCAGCGACTGGTGAATGTGGCCGCTGCAGCCCGGGTACTGCTGCGACCACTTCGCCATGAAGCTGGGCATGATGCCGAAGCGCGAGCCGATCTCCTTGGCGCCGAGCTTGAACAGGATCGCGCGGTCGGCCTGTTCGAGCGCCTCGGAAAAGCCGATGGCCGCTTCGTAAACGCCGGGGCCGGTCTCGGTGTGCAGGCCTTCGATCGGCACGCCGAAGTCGCGCATCTCGTCCATCAGCGCGTTGAAGAATTCGCGGTTCGCGTTGGCCCGCAGCAGCGAGTAGCCGAACATGCCGGGCGTGATCGTCTCGGGGTCGACACCCTTCTTGCCGGCCCAGCTCTGCGGCGTCTCGCGGAAGTTGAACCACTCGTACTCCATGCCGGTCATCACGCGGTAGCCCGCCTTCTCGGCGCGCCCGAGCACGCGCTTGAGCGTTTGCCGCGGGCACACCGCGTACGGCGTGCCGTCGGCGTTGATGAACTCGCCGAGGAAGAAATCCACGCCGCCGTCCCATGGCACGTTGCGGTGCGTGCCGAGGTCGATGCGCGCGAGCGCGTCGGGAAAGCCGTGCTGCCAGCCGGTGACGCTTGCGTTGTCGTAGGTCACGTCGCCGACGTCCCAGCCGAACACCACGTCGCAAAAGCCGAAGCCCGCCTCGGCCGCGCCGTCGAACTTGTCGATGTGCAGGTACTTGCCGCGCAGCACGCCGTCGATGTCGCTGGCCGCGACCTTCACTTTCTGCCGCCCGCCCTTGCGGACGGCGGCAAGGGCGGGGTGGACTTTTGCAGTTGCCATGTTGTCGTGTCGTTCAGATCGCGGGCTCGCCGGACGCGATGCCCATGTCTTCGAGCGCGCGTTCGACGGCTTCGACGGCCTGTTCCATCTCGGTCGGGCCGATCGCGCCGATACAGCCTACGCGAAAAGTCTCCAGCTGTGTGAGCTTGCCCGGGTACAGGAGGAAACCGCGCTTCTTCGCGGCGGCATAGAACGCCTTGAAGTCGTAGCGCGCATAGCCGGGTGCGTGGAAGGTGACGATGATCGGCGCCTGCACCTGCGGGTCGAGGAAGGGCATGAAGCCCAGCCGTGACATCCCGTCGATCAGCGTTTCGTAGTTGCGCCGGTAGCGCGCCAGGCGCGCCGGCTGGCCGCCTTCCTCCTCGAACTGCGCGATCGCCTCGGCCAGCGCGACGACCACATGCGTCGGCGGCGTGAAGCGCCATTGGCCGGTGTTCTCCATGTATGTGTACTGGTCGTGCAGGTCCATCGCGAGCGACTGGCTGTTGCCGGCGCACTGCTCGAGCACGGCCTTGCGGATGAACACGAAGCCCATGCCGGGCACGCCTTCGAGGCACTTGCCGCTGGCGGCGACGAGTGCGTCGAACTTCACCTCGCGCGCGTCGATCGGCAGCGCGCCGAACGAGCTCATCGCGTCGACGATCAGCCCGCGCCCGTGTTGCGCGCACACCTGCGCGACGCGCTCGAGCGGGTTCCAGACGCCCGCGCCGGTTTCGCAGTGGACCATGACCACGTGCGTGATCGATGGGTCTTCCGCGAGCTTCGCCTCCAGCGCCTGCGGCGACACGGGCTCGGCTTCGTCGAACGACACGACGGTGCAGCGGCGGCCCATCATCGTCGTGAGCTTCGCCGCGCGCTTGCAATACGCGCCGTTGTC
>DATBPW010000497.1:0-9763 GCA_036561125.1 Ramlibacter sp.
GAACATGCCGCCCGTGATCATGCGGATCGCCAGCGAGATCGCGTGCGCGGCGGCGAACAGCGGGAACACCTGCACCGCCTGTGACGGCACCGTGAACCACAGCAGGCGGCGGTGGACCGTGATCGCGAAGAACGACAGCGCCGTGTACGCGAGGGCGTGCTGACCGAGCAGCGACGCCTGGTGCACGTCCATTGCCAACCCGAACATGAACGCCGCGCCGACGCCCACGCGCAGCGGCTGGTGCACGGCCCAGAACACGACGGCGAGCGCCAGGAAGTCGGGCATCCACGGCGTGCGGCCGATCGGCAGCATGTTGAGCATCAGCGCGGCGAGCAGCGAGCCCCAGATGAACACGGGGCTGGCGGGCAGCAGCAGCGGCTGGCCGGGGCGCATGATCATGGCGCGGGCCCCTTCCTCACGTCGGCTTCCTTCTGCCCGGGCAGGCCCTTCGGCCGGGTCTTCGCAGGCTGCGATGCATCTTGTGACGCGGGCCGCGGCGGCATCTGCTGTGCGGGGCTGCCGAGCACCATCACGTGCCGCGCACCGTCCACCAGCGCCTGCGGCGTGCAACTGATGCGCGCGAAGCCGGTGGTGGCATGCCGCTCCACGTCGACGACCTTGGCGACCGGCAATCCCGGCGGATACACGCCGTCCACGCCGCTGGTCGTGAGCAGGTCGCCCACCTGCACATCGGCGTTGCCGGCCATGAAGCGCAGCTCCATCTGGCCGGTGGTGGATGTCGGGTCGCCGTACGCGACGCTGCGCGCGCCGGTGCGGGTGTTCAGCACGGGGATCGCGTGCTCATGGTCGGTCACCAGCGTGACCTCCGAGACCAGCGGCATGACGCGCGTCACCTGCCCGAGCACGCCCGATTCGTCGAGCACCGGCGCGCCGGCTTCGATGCCTTGCGCCAGCCCCTTGTCGATGATCACCTTGCGCGTGAACGGGTCGGCGGCGTCGTAGAGCACTTCGGCCGCCTGCGCCGGCACGCTGACGCGCGCGCGCAGCGCCAGCAGCTCGCGCAGGCGCTTGTTCTCGATGAGCAGCTCGTCGACCTGGTTGGCGCGCTGCGCCTGCTGCGTGAGCTTGATGCGCGCGCGCTCGTCATCGTCCTGCGCGGCTTTGAGGGATTCGAAGTAGCTGCCGACATAGCGCCCTGCCAGCACCGGGCGCAGCGCCAGCCATTGCAGCGGGTAGAGCACGGTGGCTACGCCGGCGCGCACGGGCTGCGACACCTTGAAGCGCGTGTCGGCCACCATCAGGAACAGCGCGATCGCCGAGAACACCATCAGCTTCGACAGCGCGGACGGCCCCTGCTTGAAGAAGGGCGGCGGTGTTCGATCTAAGGTGCCGAGTGGCATGACGGAATGGCTTCGCTGCGCGTCAGTGGACCGCGCTTCGCGCAATGACCCGTCATTTTGTCATTGATGCGCAGCGCGGTCATGCGGCGAAGCCGCGTCATCGAGTAATTATTCGCTGGTGAAGATGCTTCCGAGCCGCTCCATGCGCTCGAGGGCGATGCCGCAGCCGCGCACGACGCAGGTCAGCGGGTCTTCGGCCACGAGCACCGGCAGGCCGGTTTCCTCGGCGAGCAGGCGGTCCAGGTCGCGCAGCAGCGCACCGCCGCCCGTGAGCATCATCCCGCGCTCGGCAATGTCGGCGCCCAGCTCGGGCGGCGTGGACTCCAGCGCGTTCTTCACGGCGGAGACGATGTTGTTGAGCGGGTCGGTGAGCGCTTCCAGGATCTCGTTGGACGAGATCGTGAACGAACGCGGCACGCCTTCGGACAGGTTGCGGCCCTTGACCTCGATCTCCTTGACCTCGCTGCCCGGGAACGCCGAGCCGATGGTCTTCTTGATCGATTCGGCCGTGGGCTCGCCGATCAGCATGCCGTAGTTGCGGCGGATGTAGCTGATGATCGCCTCGTCGAACTTGTCGCCGCCGACGCGCACGCTGCCCTTGTAGACCATGCCGCCCAGCGAGATCACGCCGACTTCGGTCGTGCCGCCGCCGATGTCGACGACCATCGAGCCGCTCGCCTCGGAAACCGGCAGGCCCGCGCCGATCGCGGCGGCCATCGGTTCTTCGATCAGGTACACCTCGCTCGCGCCGGCGCCCAGCGCCGACTCGCGGATCGCGCGGCGCTCCACCTGCGTCGAGCCGCAGGGCACGCAGATGATGATGCGGGGGCTGGGCCTCATCATGGACCGCGGGTGGACCATCTTGATGAACTGCTTGAGCATCTGCTCGGTGACGGTGAAGTCGGCGATCACGCCGTCTTTCATCGGGCGGATCGCCTCGATGTTGCCCGGCACCTTGCCCAGCATGGCCTTGGCTTCGCGGCCGACGGCCTGGATCGTCTTCTTGCCCTGGGGGCCGCCTTCGTGACGGATCGCGACCACCGACGGCTCGTCGAGCACGATCCCCTTGTCGCGGACGTAGATCAGGGTGTTGGCCGTGCCCAGGTCGATGGCAAGGTCGGTCGAAAAGTACCGACGGAATGCTCCGAACATCAGGAAGTCCTCTCGCTGGCCGCGGCGGCCGCGTACCGCCGCGCCTTTCTAAATCCGTTCTAGTTACGTGCGAAACGGGGGCCTCGCGGCCCCCCTCGCTTCAAAGGCGGGATAATACCCGATCCCCTGTGGAGCACCCGCCTGCCCAGGGCCCATTTTTCCCCCGTTACACATGGCGCTCACCCCGCAAGACATTGCGCGCATCGCCCATCTCGCGCGCCTCGAACTCACGCCCGAAGAGGGCGCACGCATGCAGTCGCAGGTCAACGGCTTCTTCGCGATCGTGGAGAAGATGCGCGCCGTCGACACCACCGGCGTCGAGCCGCTCACGCACCCCGTCGCCGCGGTGCAGGACGTGCACCTGCGCCTGCGCGACGACGTCGTGAGCGACGGCAGCCAGCGCGACGCCGTGCAGCAAAGCGCACCGGCCGTGGAGCGCGGCCTGTTCCTCGTGCCGAAGGTGATCGAGTAGCCATGGCCGACCTGCACGACCTGACGGCCTCTCAGCTGGCGGCCCACCTGCGATCGAAGCAGGTGTCCGCCGCCGAGGCCGCGGACCACTTCATTGCCCGCGCTTCGGCGGACAGCCTGGGCGCATTCCTCGCGTTCGACGCGGACGTCACGCGTGCGCAGGCACGCGAAGCGGACCGCCGCATCGCCGCCGGCGACGTCGCGCCGCTGCTCGGCGTCCCCATCGCGCACAAGGACATCTTCGTCACGAAGGATTTCGCGAGCACCGCCGGTTCGAAGATGCTCGAGGGCTATCGCTCGCCGTTCGATGCGACGGTGGTCGCGAACCTCGCGCAGGCCGGCTGCGTCACGCTCGGCAAGTTGAACTGCGACGAGTTCGCGATGGGTTCGGCCAACGAGAACTCCGCGTACAAGCCGGCGCGCAACCCGTGGGACACCGCGCGCGTGCCGGGCGGGTCGTCGGGCGCGAGCGCCGCCGTCGTCGCTGCACGCATCGCACCCGCAGCGACCGGCACCGACACCGGCGGCTCGATCCGCCAGCCCGCATCGTTTTGCGGCGTGACCGGCATCAAGCCGACCTACGGCCGCGCGTCGCGCTACGGGATGATCGCGTTCGCGTCGTCGCTGGACCAGGCCGGGCCGATGGCGCGCACCGCGGAAGACTGTGCGCTGCTGCTGTCGGCGATGTGCGGGCCCGACCCGGATCGCGACTCGACCTCGCTGGACCTGCCGGCCGAGGACTTCACGCAGTCGCTCGGCGCCTCCATCGAAGGCCTGCGCATCGGCGTGCCCAAGGAATTCTTCGGCGAGGGCCTCGCGCCCGACGTGCGCGCGGCGATCGACAACGCGCTGAAGGAGTTCACGAAACTCGGCGCGAAGGTCGTCGAGGTTTCGGTGCCGCGCGCGGAGCTCGGCATCCCCGTGTACTACATCATCGCGCCGGCCGAAGCGTCGTCGAACCTGTCGCGCTTCGACGGCGTGAAGTTCGGCCACCGCGCCGCGAAGTACGCGGACCTGATGGACATGTACAAGAAGACCCGCGCCGAAGGCTTCGGCGACGAGGTCAAGCGCCGCATCATGATTGGCACGTACGTGCTCTCGCACGGCTACTACGACGCGTACTACCTGCAGGCGCAGAAGGTGCGCCGCATGATCGCCGGCGATTTCCAGGATGCGTTCAAGGACTGCGACGTGATCGCGGGCCCGGTCGCGCCGACGGTGGCGTGGCACCTGGGCGACCATGCGAAGGACCCGCTCGCGGACTACCTCGCCGACTTCTACACGCTGCCCGGTTCGCTCGCGGGCCTGCCGGGCATGAGCGTGCCGTGCGGCTTCGGCGAAGGCGGCATGCCGGTGGGCCTGCAGCTGCTCGGGAACTACTTCAAGGAAGCGCAGTTGCTGAACACCGCGCATCGCTTCCAGCAGGCGACGGACTTCCACGCCAGGAAGCCGGAGGGCCTGCGATGAGCGGCGCCGCGAAACTCGTCCGCGGCTGGGAAGTGGTCATCGGCTTCGAGACGCACGCGCAGCTGTCGACGCAATCGAAGATCTTCTCGCGCGCGTCGACCGCGTTCGGCGCCGAGCCGAACACGCAGGCCTCACCCGTCGACGTCGCGCTGCCCGGCACGCTGCCGGTGATGAACAGGGGCGCGGTGGAACGCGCGATCGAATTCGGCCTGGCGGTGAATGCAAGGATCGCGCCGCGATCCATTTTCGCGCGCAAGAACTATTTCTATCCCGACCTGCCCAAGGGCTACCAGATCTCCCAGTACGAGATCCCGGTGGTGCAGGGCGGCGTGGTGGAGTTCTACCTCGGCGACGAGAAGAAGTCCGTGCGCCTGGTGCGCGCGCACCTCGAGGAGGACGCGGGCAAGTCGCTGCACGAGGATTTCGTCGGCATGTCGGGCATCGACCTGAACCGCGCCGGCACGCCGCTGCTGGAGATCGTCACCGAGCCGGACATGCGCTCGAGCGACGAGGCGGTCGCGTACGCCAAGGAGCTGCACAAGATCGTCACGTGGATCGGCATCTGCGACGGCAACATGCAGGAAGGCTCGTTCCGCTGCGATGCCAACGTGTCGGTGCGCAAGCCCGGCCAGCCGTACGGCACGCGCCGCGAGATCAAGAACCTGAACAGCTTCAAGTTCATGCAGCAGGCGATCGACTTCGAAGTGCAGTGGCAGATCGACGAGATCGAGGACGGCCGCGCGATCGAACAGGCCACCGTGCTGTTCGACCCGGACACCGGCGAGACGCGCGCGATGCGCACCAAGGAAGACGCGGCGGATTACCGCTACTTCCCGGACCCGGACCTGCCGCCGCTCGTGATCGCCAGCGAGTGGGTCGAGCGCACGCGCTCGCAGATGGCGGAGTTGCCGCGCGCGATGGCGGCGCGGTTCGTGCGCGACTACGGCTTGCCGGAATACGACGCGACGACGCTCACGCAGTCACCCGCGATGGCGGTGTACTTCCAGGATGTCGTGCGTGCCTGCAAGGAGCCCAAACTTGCGAGCAACTGGGTGATGGGAGAGGTTTCACGCAAGCTGAACGCCGAGGAGCGCAGCTTTGAGAACATCCCGGCTTCACCTTTTCTTATTGGCGAATTGATCAATCGCATCAAGGCGGGCGTCGTTTCGAACAACGCCGCGAAGCAGGTCTTCGACGCACTGTGGTCCGGTGAAGGCACCGACGTCGACGCCATCATCGACGCCAAGGGCCTCAAGCAGATGAACGACTCCGGCGCGCTGGAAAAGATCATCGACGACGTCATCGCCGCCAATGCCGACAACGTGGCGCAGTACAAGGCCGGCAAGGAAAAAGCCTTCAACGCGCTGGTCGGGCAGGTGATGAAGGCCAGCCGCGGCAAGGCCAACCCGCAGCAAGCGACCGAACTGCTGAAAAAGAAGATCGGCTAGCGGTTACTTCTTCGCGCGCACCGGTGCGCGCGCGGACGCCGCGGCCGAAGCGGCCCTGGCGGTGGACGCGGGCTTCACGCCGGACGACGGCGACGCAGCCGATGCCGCCGCAGCGGCCGTCACCTGCGCCCACAATGGCGCCAGGCGCCCGAGCTCTTCGTCGAAGCGCGCGTTGATCCGGCCCTTTTCTTCGAGCTGGCTTGCGATGTAGCGCTCCTGCGTGGCCTGGGCGTTGTCGTTGTCGGCGTAGTGCCGCTTGAGCAGCGCGGGCGCGCGCTTCATGTCCTTGCCGTAGAACTCCAGCTCGGTGTCGAGCTGCTTGCGCTGCCACTTCAGTTCCGATTCGCGTTCCCGGGCCGCGGCGATCACCACGTCGACGGCGGCGAGCTGGCCCTTGCGCTCCTTGTCGTGCGACGCGCGGTCGGGATAGCGCGCCAGCAATGCGCGGTCGCGGCGCTTTTCTTCCAGCTGGTGCTCGCGCTCTTCGGTTTCCTTGCGCACGCGGTCTTCCGCGGCTTTCTGTTCCTCGGCCGTCAGCGACGGGCCGATCTTGCGAACGACCTTGCCCGACGGGCCGAGCTCCTGCTGCTCGCGGTCGATGCAATCGAGGATCGGGCGGTCGGATGTCAGGCGGCGGCCCTTGGCGTCGATGCATGTGTAGATGCTGCCGCCCTCGGCCCACGCCGAGGCGCTCCACACACCCGCCACGATGGCGGCAGCAACGATGGTTCCCATCCAGCCGCTCACGAATGCAGTCCTTTCCTAACCCACGCCGTAGCGATCGCGATAGGCGAGCACCTGCCCGTGATACGCGCCCAGCGCGCCGCCCTGCTGTCGTTCCAGATAGTGGAGCAAATCCGACAGCCGCGCAATCGAGCATACATGCAGCCCGAGCTGGCGCTCGACGAACTGCACGCCGCTGTAGTCGGCGTCGCGGCCGTTGTCGGTGGCCTTCTCCTGCCGGTCCAGCGCGATCGCCACGCCCACCGGCTGCGCGCCGGCCGCCGAGATGATGTCGCGCGCCTCGCGCTTGGCGCCGCCGTCGGTGATCACGTCATCCACGATCAGGACGCGCCCCTTCACCGGCGCGCCGACCAGCGTGCCGCCCTCGCCGTGGTCCTTCGCTTCCTTGCGGTTGTACGCGTAGGGGACGTTGCGCCCGAGCCGGGCGAGCTCGATCGCCACCGCGGCGGCCAGCGCGATGCCCTTGTACGCGGGGCCGAAGAGCATGTCGAACTCGATCCCGGACGCGAGGATGCGGCGTGCATAGAATTGCGCCAGCCGCCCGAGCTTGGCGCCGTCGTCGAACAGCCCCGCGTTGAAGAAGTACGGCGTCAGGCGACCGGCCTTCGTCCTGAACTCGCCGAAGCGCAGCACGCCCGCTTCGACGGCGAAGGCGACGAAGTCCTCGGCCAGTGCGTCACTCGTATCGGCATTCCCCATGGGCAAATCCTTGTCGTTCAAACTCACCAGCCTCAACGCGAACGGGATCCGTTCGGCCGCCACCAAGGGCGTGGAAGCATGGATCGCGAAGATGCGTCCGGATTGTATTTGCCTGCAGGAAGTCAAGGCGCAAGCACCGGACATCGAAGGGAGATTCGAGGAGCTCGCCGGGCTCAAGGGCCACTTCCATTTCGCCGAGAAGAAAGGCTACTCGGGCGTGGCGGTGTACACGAAGCACGCGCCGAGCGACGTGATCACCGGCTTCGGCTCGACGGAGTTCGACGCCGAGGGCCGCTACGTCGAGGTGCGCTTCGACACGCCCGCGCGCAAGTTCTCCGTGATCAGCTGTTATTTTCCGAGCGGCTCGTCGGGCGAGGAGCGGCAGCAGGCGAAGTTCCGCTTCCTTGCCGCGTTCGACCCGCACCTGGCGAAGCTGAAGACGAAACGCGACTTCGTGCTGTGCGGCGACATCAACATCGCGCATCAGGAAAAGGACCTGAAGAACTGGAAGTCCAACCGGAAGAATTCCGGCTTCACGCCCGAGGAGCGCGCGTGGATGACCCGGCTGCTGTCCGAAACCGGCCTGGTGGATGTCTACCGCCACCTGAAGCCGGAGACGACGGAAGAGTGCTACACGTGGTGGAGCAATCGCGGGCAGGCTTACGCAAAGAACGTGGGTTGGCGGCTGGACTATCACATCGCGACGCGACCGATCGCCCACCTGGCGCGGCGCGAGGCCATCTACCGGACCGAGCGCTTCTCCGACCACGCGCCGGTCACGGTCGAGTACGACCTGAAGCTGTGATCACCTGGCCGCGTTCGCCGAGGCGGCCGCGGCCTCCTGCGACTTCTTCAGGAATTCGGCGCGCAGTGCCTTGAGCTTCTCGCGCGGGTCTTCCTTCACCGTCGCCTTTTCCAGCTGCATCTCCGCGATGAAGCGGCTCGGCTGCGCGGCGATCACGTTGCGGCCCTTCTTGCGCTTGCGCGTCCAGCTCACGGCGAGCGAGCGCTGCGCGCGCGTGATGCCGACGTACATCAGGCGGCGTTCTTCCTGCAAGCGCAGGGCGATGCTGTCGTTGGCGGCGCCCTTGGCGTCGTCGTCGTCGCCGAGCTTGAACGGCAACAGCCCCTCGTTCACGCCGACCAGCATGACGTGCGGCCACTCCAGGCCCTTCGCGGCGTGCAGCGTCGAGAGCGTGACCACGTTCTGTTCCTGCTCGCGCTCGCTGATCGTCGACAGCAGCGAGATCGTCTGCGCCACTTCCATCAGCGACTTCTTCTCGCTCGAGACTGTCACGCCGCCGGCGTCGTCGATGTGCCCGCCGCAGCGCTGCGCCATCCAGTCGATGAAGTCCATCACGTTGGTCCAGCGCGCGGCGGCGAGCCTCTCGCTCTCCTCGCTGTCGTACAGGTGCTTCTCGTAGCCGATGTCCTTGAGCCAGTCGACGAGGAAGGCGCGCGCGTCCTCGGCGCCGCTCGTGTGGCGCGCGCGGAATTCGAGGTCGTTCACGTAGCGCCCGAACTCGTGCAGGCCCGCGACGGCGCGGGACGAAACGGTCGCGGCCAGCGAGGGCGAGAACAGCGCTTCGAACAACGACTGCCGGTACTTGCCCGCGAAGACCCCGAGGCCTTGCAGCGTCTGGTGGCCGATGCCGCGCTTGGGCGACGTCACTGCGCGCAGGAACGCGGGATCGTCGTCGTTGTTGACGATGAGGCGCAGCCACGCGCACAGGTCCTTGATCTCGGCGCGGTCGAAGAACGACTGCCCGCCCGACACCTTGTAGGGAATCTGCGCCTTGCGCAGCGCCTGCTCGAACACGCGCGCCTGGTGGTTCGCGCGATAGAGCATGGCGAAGTCCTTCCAGTCCTTGCCGAGGCCCGCCGCGCGAATCGACTGGATGCGCGCGACGACGCGTTCGGCCTCGTGCTCCTCGTTGTCGCAATCGACGATGCGCACGGGCTCGCCTTCGCCGAGTTCGGAGAACAGCGTCTTGGGGAACAGCTTCGGGTTCGGGCCGATCACGTTGTTCGCCGCGCGCAGGATGGCGCTGGTCGAGCGGTAGTTCTGCTCCAGTTTCACCACGTGCAGCTGCGGGAAATCCTGCGGCAGCCTCTTCAGGTTGTCCAGCGTCGCGCCGCGCCAGCCGTAGATCGACTGGTCGTCGTCGCCCACCGCCGTGAAGCGCGCGCGCGCGCCGACCAGCAGCTTCAGCACCTCGTACTGGGTGGCGTTGGTGTCCTGGTATTCGTCCACGAGCACGTGGCCCAGCGCCGCCTGCCACTTCTCGCGCACGTCCGCGTGATCGCGCAGGAGCTTCAGCGGCAACCCGATCAGGTCGTCGAAGTCCACGCTCTGGTAGGCCGCGAGCCGCTCCTCGTAGCGCGCCATGATGCGTGCCGTGATGCGCTCGTTGTCGTCCG
>DATBPW010000498.1:0-4659 GCA_036561125.1 Ramlibacter sp.
AGCACGCCGACGGCCGCGATCGGCCAGCTGGAGGCGTTTTCCACCAAGCGCGCCTGCCCGATCTGCGCGACCTCTTACGCGGAGTTGGATCCGCGTCTGTTCTCCTACAACAGCAAGCATGGCTGGTGCCCCGACTGCGTCGGCACCGGCGTGCGGCTCACCAAAGAGCAACGCAAGGTGTTCGACGACTCCGTGCAGCTCGATGACAACAAGGGGCGCGAGCGCACCTTCGCCGAGCCCGAACTGGAGGACGTGGTGATTGATGCCTGCCCGACCTGCCACGGCACGCGCCTGAATGCCACGGCGCGCGCCGTGCTGTTCGGGGCGGGGCCGGCGCCTGAACCCGGCGTTCCTATTACCGACGTCGCCCGCCTCTCGGTCACCGACGTGCGCCGCTGGATCGAGGGCCTGGCGGCGATCGGGCGCATGACCCAGCGGGAAAAAGACATCGCGCGCGACCTGATCCCCGAAATCAAAAGCCGCCTCGAATTCCTCGAAGAAGTGGGCCTGGGCTACCTCACGCTGGACCGCGGTGCGCCCACGCTCAGCGGCGGCGAGGCCCAGCGCATCCGTCTCGCGGCGCAGCTCGGCAGCAACCTGCAGGGCGTGTGCTACGTGCTCGACGAGCCGACCATCGGCCTGCACGCGCGCGACAACCAGATCCTGCTCGACGCGTTGCACAAGCTCGGCGACAAGGGCAACACGCTCGTGGTCGTCGAACACGACGAGGACACGATCCGCAGCGCCGACCACCTGATCGACATCGGCCCGGGCGCCGGCAAGCGCGGCGGCCGCGTCGTCGCGCAAGGCACGCCGCAGGACCTGTCGGCCGTCGAGGAGTCGGTCACCGGCAGGTACCTGCTGCATGCGATGAAGCACCCGGTGACGGCGCGGCGTGCCGTCACGCGCGACGTGAAGGAGCTCGAACTGCGAGGCGCCGACATGCACAACCTGCAGGACATCGATCTCGACGTTCCCCTGCAGCGTCTCGTCGCGGTCACCGGCGTGTCGGGCTCGGGCAAGTCGACGCTCGCGCGCGACGTGCTGCTCGCGAACGTGCAGGCGGCCGTGCAACAGCGCAGCACGAAGGCCGGGCGCGACGCCGACGAGCGCGGCAAGCATCCGGGCTGGGCGGGAGTGAAGTCGCTCGATGGCTACCAGGCGCTCGATCGCGTCCTCGAAGTGGACCAAACTCCGATCGGCAAGACGCCGCGCTCGTGCCCGGCCACGTACATCGGTTTCTGGGACACGATCCGCAAATTGTTCGCCGAGACGCTCGAAGCGAAGGCGCGCGGGTACGGCCCGGGCCGCTTCTCGTTCAACACCGGCGAGGGCCGCTGCCCGACCTGCGAAGGCCAGGGCGTGCGCACCATCGCGATGAGCTTCCTGCCCGACGTGAAGGTGCCGTGCGAGTCGTGCCACGGCGCGCGCTTCAATCCCGAAACGCTCGCCGTCACATGGCGCGGCAAGAACGTCGGCGACGTGCTGCGCATGGAAGTCGACGAGGCCGTGGAGTTCTTCGCGGCTATGCCGAACATCAGCCATCCGCTGCAATTGCTCAAGGACGTCGGGCTCGGCTATCTCACGCTGGGCCAGCCGTCACCGACGCTGTCGGGCGGCGAAGCGCAGCGCATCAAACTGGTGACGGAGCTGTCGAAGGTGCGCGACGACATCACGCGGCGCGGCCAGAAGCCGCCGCACACGCTGTACGTGCTCGACGAGCCGACGGTGGGCCTGCACATGGCCGACGTCGAGAAGCTCGCACGCGTGCTGCATCGCCTCGTCGACGGCGGCCACAGCGTGATCGTGATCGAGCACGACCTGGACATCGTCGCCGAGGCCGACTGGGTGGTCGACCTCGGCCCCGAAGGCGGCGGCGCCGGCGGGCGCGTGGTCGCGACCGGCACGCCGGAGCAGCTGGTCGCGAAGGGCACGCACACGGGGCGGGCCCTGGCTTCGGTGCTGGCCCGCTGAGCCACGGCGTCGGCGGCGTCCGACGCGAAATGCCGCTGGGCTCGGCGCGCGTCGCGGCCACGGCGCAGGCACGATACGTTCATGCCTGCCCTGAGACCGCTCGTGTGGCTGCCGGCCTGCCATCGCAACCTGGACATCGACGACCCGGGTGGCTACACGGTGCTCGCGGATCGCTATGCGCAAGCCGTGTGCAAGCTCGGGATGCAGCCGGTGCTCTACCCGATGGCGGGCGCGGGCGACGTGACCGACCTGCTGCCGCTCGTCGACGGCGTGCTGCTCACGGGCTCGCCCTCCAACGTCGAGGCGACGCGCTATGAAGGCACGCCGCTAGCCACGGACCTGCTCGATCCGCGCCGCGACGCGCTGACGATGGCGCTCGTGCCCGCCGCGATCGCCACGGGCGTGCCCGTGTTCGGCGTGTGCCGCGGCTTGCAGGAAATGAACGTCGCGCTGGGCGGCAGCCTGTACCAGCGCCTGTACGGTGAGGAGGGCATGATGGACCATCGCGAGCCGCCGAACGAGCCGCTCGATGTGCAGTTCGCCGAGCGGCACGACCTCGAGCTCGTGCCCGGCAGCGCGTTCGCCGATTGGGCCGGATCGACGAAGGCGAAGGTGAACTCGCTGCATGGCCAGGGCATCAAGCGGCTGGGCCAGAACCTCGTCGCCGAGGCGTTCGCGCCCGACGGCCTGGTCGAAGGCGTGCGCGTCGACGGCTCGCCCGCGTTCGCGTTCGGCGTGCAGTGGCACCCGGAGTGGCACCACGAGTCGAACGCGTTCTACCGGCACACGATGGAAGCATTCGCGCAAGCGTGCATCGAGCATCGCCAACGGCGTGAGGAGGCCGCGAACCGATGAGTGGGCGAGTGCCTTGCGTGTGGGTCGTCGCCAGCCATCGCTGGCTCGGCAACGAAAACGGCAAGCCGCAGATGTACACCGTGATGGACGAGGCGGGCACGCGCACGCTGCTGAACATGGGACTGCAACCGATGACATTCCCGGGGGCGCCGCCCGAGCGCGTGCCGGCGCTGCTCGACTCGGTCGACGGCGTGTTCCTCGGCGGCTCGGCGACGCACGTGCATCCCCAGCTGTACGGCGAAGCGGAAGAAGCCGACGTGCTGTGCTACGACCGCGACCGCGATGCGGTGGCGCAGCCGCTGGTGCGCCTTGCGCTCGAGCGCGGCGTGCCGATGCTCGCGGTGTGCCGCGGCGCGCACGATTTCAACGTGGCGCTGGGCGGCAGCCTGCACCAGTCGTTGCGACGCCGCGGCGGCGCGGTCACGCACTGGGAAAGCGCGGACGAAACGCTCGACGAGCAATACGCGGAGCGCCACGTCATCGACGTCGTGCCGGGCAGCGAACTCGAGCGTCTGGCCGGCAAGCGCCGTTTCCTGGTCAGTTCACTTCATTCGCAAGGCGTGAAGGAGCTCGCGCAAGGGCTCGTCGCGCAGGCGCATGCCGAATGCGGCCTGGTCGAGGCTTTCTGCTGGCACGACACCTCGCAATTCGCGTGGGGCTTCCAGTTCCATCCGGAGTGGGGCTGGTGCGAGCATCCGGAGTACGGCCGGATCATGCAGGCGTTCGCCGGGTCGGTGCGGGCGCACCGCGCTGCGCGGCATGCCCGGACCGATGCGACAGCCTGCTCGGCGTAGCCGGGGTCAGGGTTTGCAGAAAACGCTGGTGTGGCCGGACACCGCGCCCGATCGGAGCTGGACGAAGCCGCTGGCATTCATGCGCGCCGTGAATTGCAGGGCCTCGAACTCGCCGCGAAGCTCGACCTCGCGATAGAGCAGCCCGACTTCGTTCAGCAGGCCGGCCGTGAACACGGGGCCACCCGGACTGCACTGCGGAATCTGCCCGATCAGGGTCAGGATCTTGTCGTCGTCCCGGCGCGGTGGCGCCGATTCGACCAACCATGTGAACGGCATGTAGGCTGGCGGCAACGTGGAGACGACCGAATGCTAGCCAGCCGCGGATGCCACAATCTGAGCAAATCTGAGCGGGGGCTCAGGATGTTCGGAAGTACACGCCCATGAAGTTGCATTCGGACGCCGGGCAGCAGGAGCCCGATCCTGCCGCGGCCGCGGCGGAATTCACGGACCTGCTGCTCGACGCGATCTGCGTCGTCGATGCGCAAGGACGCTTCCTCGCGATCCGCGGCGCTTGCGAGTCGATTTTCGGCTACCGGCCCGAAGAGATGGTGGGCCAGCCGATGATCGATTTCGTCTACGAGGGGGACCGTGCGCGGACCTTGCAGGCGGTGGACCGCATCATGGACGGGTACCTGCAGCGGCACTTCGAGAACCGCTACCTGCGCAAGGACGGGCGGCTGGTGCACATCATGTGGTCGGCGCGCTGGGTGCCCGACAAGGGGATCCGCATCGCCGTCGCGCGCGACGTGACGGCGCGGCGCGACGCCGAAGCGCGCGCCGAGACGCTGGAGGAAGCGAGCGAGCCGCGCTGGCGGCTGGGCGGTTCCCCGCCGCGGCTCGTGCCACCGGGGCTGTCCGCCGTGCCGCTGTCCGCGCAGGACCACGCGGTGCTGCTCGCCCTGGCGCGCAGCGCGCAGGAAGTCGTGCAGCGGCGCGCGATCGTCGAGGCGCTCGGCGAGGACTACCTGCAGTACGACCAGCGCCGGCTCGACACGCAGGTGCGCCGGCTGCGGCGCAAGGTGGAGGAGGCCTGCGG
>DATBPW010000499.1:0-3439 GCA_036561125.1 Ramlibacter sp.
CGAAGCCGCGCGATTCGAGGCGGCGCCGCACGTCGCCCGCCGCGGTCCACGTCGCAAGGCGCGTGCCGCGCCGGCAATGACGCGCGGCGGCGGCGATCGCAGCGTCGTCCCACATGTCCGGGTTGCGCTGCGGATCGAAGCCGTCGAGGAACACCGAGTCCGCGGTGAACGTTTCCCTGCGCAGCACCTCGTGCACGTCGCGCACGTGCAGCGTGAGCAGCACGCGTCCTTGCTCGAACGACAGCCGGTGGGCCCCCGGCGTGAGGTCGAACCATTGCGCGGCGAGCTCGCGCGCGAGGGGGGCGATGCCGTCGTACGCCCCCGCGCTGCGCACGATGTCTTGCGCCGCCACCGGCCACGCCTCGATCGACACGAAGTGAAGGATGCGCGGGCGCTGCGGATCGTCCTTCCACGCGCGCCACGCCGCGAGGAAATTCAGCCCGAGGCCGAAACCCGTTTCGAGGATGCGCCACTGCGGCAGGCCGGCCCACGCATCGGGCAAGCCGCAACCGCGCAGGAACACATGGCGGGCCTGCTCGAGCCCGCCCGAGGCGGAGCGGTAGATGTCGTCGAAGCGGGCGCTGCGCGGCGTGCCGTCAGGCTGCCACTCGACGGGCTCCGGCATTCACGCTCACTCTTTCGGCGGGACGTAGCCCTGCGCCGCGTCGGCGCCGCCACCGAAGAAATGCGCTTCCATCTGGCGGCGCAGGTAGTCGCGCGCGCGCTGGTCGGCGAGGTTGAGCCGGTTCTCGTTGACGAGCATGGTCTGGTGGCGGATCCAGTCCTGCCACGCTTGCTTGCTCACGTTCTCGTAGAGGCGCTTGCCGAGCTCGCCGGGGTAGGGAGGAAAGTCCAGCCCTTCGGCGTCGTGGCCGAGCTTGATGCAGTGAACGGTACGGGGCATGGACGGGACTTTAGCAACATTCCCATGCCCCGCCGCGGCGTCAGGCCGCGATCGCAGTGGCCGCGTCGTTCGCGGCTTCGGCCACGGCCGCCTGGATCGCGGCGTCGGCCAGCTCGAGCGCCTGCTTCTTCGCGTCGTCGCCCATCGCCACGCCTTCGGCGCGCACGAAGCGCACGTCGCTGATGCCGATGAAGCCGAAGATCGCCTTCAGGTAGCTTTCCTGGTGCTCCATCGCTTCCATCGCGGGATTGCCGAAGTACATGCCGCCGCGCGTCGATGCGACGATCACGGTCTTGCCGCCGGCCAGCCCGACCGGGCCCTTGTCCGTGTACTTGAACGTGCGGCCGGCCTGCGCGATGCGGTCGATCCACGCTTTCAGTTGCGTCGGGATGGAGAAGTTGTAGAGCGGCGCGCCGATGACGACCACGTCCGCGGCCAGGAACTGGCTTACCAGCCGTTCGGAGACTTCGTTCTCGCGGCGCTGCACGTCGCTCAACCCTTCGGCGCCCACGCCGAGGCGAAAGCCCAGCGAGTCGGCGTTGAGGTGGCTCGGCGCGTTCGCGGCCAGGTCGAGGTATTCGACGCGGGCGTGCGGATGCGCCGCTTTCCATTGCGCGACGATGCGGCGGGTGAGTTCGCGCGAGACGGAATTGCCGCCCAGGGCGCTCGAATCGATATGAAGCAGTTTCATTCCAGTTCTCCGGTTGATCAGCCGATTTGGCTTGGAATGATTGTGGAATTGCATCGATCGATTGATAAGTCACCAGATTCGAACTACATTGTCCTGCCAGCCGCAACAATCCGAGCAGAAGGAGACCCGTGCAAGACCTCAACGACATGGCCTATTTCGCCGAGGTGGTCGACCGCGGCGGCTTCGCCGCGGCGGGCCGTGCGCTGGGTTTGCCCAAGTCCAAGCTGTCGCGGCGCGTGGCTGAACTGGAACACCGCCTCGGCGTGCGCCTGCTGCAGCGGACGACGCGCAAACTGTCCCTGACGGAAGCGGGCGAGCTTTATCACCGCCACGCGGTCGCGATGCGCGAACAGGCCGAAGCCGCGGAAGAAGCGGTGGCCATGGTGCAAAACGAGCCGCGCGGCACGATCCGCGTGACGTGCCCGATCACGCTCGCGCAGACGACGATCGGCCCGGTGCTGCCGCGCTTCCTCAAGCTGCATCCGCTGGTGCGCGTGGAGATGCAACTGACGAACCGCGTGGTCGACCTCGTGAAGGAGGGCGTCGACGTTGCGCTGCGCGTGCGCCCCACGCTGGACGACAGCGGCACGCTCGTCGTGAAGAAGCTCGCGCAATCGCAAGGGCTGCTGATGATCGCGCCCGCGCTGTTCGGGCAGTACGGGCATCCGGACTCGCTCGCTGCGCTCGCGCGCATCCCCAGCATCGCCATGTCCGCGGCCGATGGGCGCGCGGTGTGGCACCTGCGCGGGCCGGGCGACCGCGAAGAAGCGTTGCACCTGCGCCCGGTCTTCACGGCCGACGACCTGCTCACCCTCAAGTACGCCGCGATTGCGGGCACCGGGATGACGCTGTTGCCGGACTACATGTGCCGGCGCGAATTGCGCGAAGGCACGCTGGTCGAGGTGTGTCCCGAATGGCGCCCGCGCCCCGGCATCATCCACGCCGTGTTTCCCTCGCGGCGCGGCATGGTGCCTGCGGTGCGCCGGTTCCTCGACTTCCTCGGCGAGAACGTCACCGAGGAAGGCAAGGACTGCCCGGTCTAGCCGCGCGCAGCGGCGATCGCCTGTTCGTACACGTCCACGTACTTCGCCGCGCTTTGCTCCCAGCCGAAACGCCGCAGCATCCCGTTGCGCTGGATGCGCTGCCAGATGGCCGCGTCGGAGTACGCGAGGAAAGCGCGCTCGAGCGCATCGCGCAGCCCTTCGATGTCGCACGCCTTCATCACGAAGCCGCTGCCGTGCACCGGGTCGGCGTCGACATCGACGACGGAATCCACCAGCCCGCCGACGGGCGACACGATGGGCGGCGTGCCGTAGGCCTGGCTGTACATCTGGTTCAGGCCGCACGGCTCGAAGCGCGACGGCATGAGGAAGCAGTCGATGCCCGCCTCGATGTTGTGCGCCAGCGCTTCGTCGAATCCGGTATGGGCGCTGACCGACAGTGGATGCTTCGCCGCGGCGGCCAGCAGCGCGTCCTGTAATCGCGCTTCGCCTTGCCCGAGCACCACCAGTTGTGCGCCGCGCTCGAGGATCGCGGGCAGCAACGCGAGCACGAGGTCGATGCCTTTCTGCGAGGTGAGCCGGCTCACGACGCCGAACAGCATCGCCTTCGGGTCCTGCGCCAGTTGGCAACGCGCCTGCAGCGCCGACTTGTTGGCGCGCTTGGCCCCGAGGTCGAGCGCACTGTAGTTGGCCTCGACAAGTCCGTCGGCCTGCGGGTCCCAGACGCCCGTGTCGATGCCGTTGAGGATTCCGGTGAGCTTGTGCGCCTGTGCCTGCAACACGCCGTGCAGCCCCACGCCGAATTCCTGCGTGCGGATCTCCTGCGCATACGTCGGGCTCACG
>DATBPW010000500.1:0-7835 GCA_036561125.1 Ramlibacter sp.
GAACAGCAGGCGGGTGCGGCGGCCGCCGGCAACTCGGTCGTGCAGCGGCTGGAGCGCATCAACCGCAACATCCTCTTCACCTGCCTCGGCTCGCCGACCAAGCCGGTGTTCGACGTCACCGGGCCGGTCACGCTGCAGCAGGGCGACAAGATCCTGCTGTGCTCCGACGGCCTGTGGGGCACCGTGCCCGAGAACGAGATCGTCAAGCAGCTCGCGCTGAAGGCGGTGGCCGACGCGGTGCCCGACCTCGTGGAGTCCGCGCTGCGCACCGCGGGCGAGCACAGCGACAACGTCACCATCATCGCGCTCGAGTGGGAAACGCCCGATGCGTTCGAATCCACGCACGGCGTGTCCACCGACTCGATCAGCGACGGCGTGTTCGCGTCCACCATCCAGGCCGGCGTGCTCGACACGCAGGTCGAGGAACTCGACGACGCCGCGATCGAGCGCTCGATCGCCGAGATCAACGAGGCGATCCGGCGCTCCGCGGCCAAGAAAGGCTGAGGGCCCCATGACATTCATTCGCAGCGGCGGCCGGGCCGCCAACCAGCTTCGTCCCGTGCGCATCACGCGCGGCTTCACCATGCACGCCGAAGGCTCGGTGCTGGTCGAGTTCGGCAACACCAAGGTGCTGTGCACGGCGTCGGTCGAGGAGAAGGTGCCGCCGCACAAGCGCGGCTCCGGTGAAGGCTGGGTGACCGCCGAATACGGCATGTTGCCGCGCTCGACGCACACGCGCTCCGATCGCGAGGCGGCGCGCGGCAAGCAAAGCGGCCGCACGCAGGAGATCCAGCGCCTGATCGGCCGCTCGATGCGCAACGTGTTCGACCTGAAACTGCTCGGCGAGCGCACGATCCAGCTCGATTGCGACGTGCTGCAGGCCGATGGCGGCACGCGCACGGCCGCGATCACGGGCGCGTTCGTCGCGGCGGAAGATGCCGTGCGCAAACTCATGACCGATGGCAAGGTTTCGGCATCGCCCATCTTCGCGCCGGTGGCGGCGGTGTCGGTGGGCATCGTCGAGGGCACGCCGCTGCTCGACCTCGAGTACGTCGAGGACGTCAACTGCGACACCGACATGAACGTCGTGATGACCGGCAAGGGCCACTTCGTCGAAGTGCAAGGCACGGCCGAGGGCGTGGCGTTCACGCGCGCCGAGATGGACGAGTTGCTGCGCCTGGCCGAAAAAGGGATCAACGAGCTGATCGCACTGCAGCTCGCGGCATTGGGTTCGTGATCCGCAAGATCATTCTCGCGTCGAACAATCCCGGCAAGCTCAAGGAGCTGCAGGCGATGTTCGCGCCGCTGGGCATCGAGCTCGTCGCGCAGAAGGACCTGGGCATCGGCGAAGCCGACGAGCCGCATCGCACCTTCGTCGAGAACGCGATCGCGAAAGCGCGCCACGCGTCGCGCGAAGGCCGGCTGCCCGCGATCGCCGATGACGCGGGCCTGTGCGTCGACGCGTTCGGCGGCTTGCCGGGCGTGGACACCGCGTTCTACGCCACGCAGTTCGGTTACGCGAAGGGCGATGCGAACAACGTGCGCGCGCTGCTGGAGCAGATGGACGGCGTGACGAACCGCCGCGCCGCGCTGGTGAGCACGCTGGTCGCGATGCGCAGTCCCGACGATCCCGAGCCGCTCATTGCAGTCGGTCGCGCGGTCGGCGAGATCACGCGCGAGCCCATCGGCGAGAACGGGTTCGGCTTCGATCCCGTGATGTTCATCCCGTCCTTCGGCAAGACGTTCGCGCAATTGCCGGTGGAAGTGAAGAACGCGAACAGCCATCGCGGGAAGGCCGCGCAACGGATGCTGGAACTCATCCGCGAGAATTGGCTGTGACCGCCCCGGCCGACCTCGTCCAGACCTACCTGCGCCCCGGCACATTGAACCTCGGCGCGCAGCCGCCGCTCGCGCTGTACGTGCATCTGCCGTGGTGCCTGCGCAAGTGCCCTTACTGCGATTTCAACTCGCACGAGATCGCCTCCGGTGACCTGCCCGAGCAGCGCTACCTCGATGCGCTGGTGGCGGACCTCGAGGCGTCGCTGCCGTTCGTGTGGGGCCGCGAGGTGCATTCGGTCTTCATCGGCGGCGGCACGCCGAGCCTGTTCTCGCCGCAAGGCATCGATCGTTTGCTGTCGGACATCCGCGCGCGCCTGAAGCTCGCGGCCGATTGCGAGATCACGCTCGAGGCCAACCCGGGCACGTTCGAGAAGGACCGCTTCCGCTCGTTTCGCGACGCGGGCGTGAACCGCCTGTCGATCGGCGTGCAGAGTTTCGACGACGCGCACCTGAAGGCGCTCGGCCGCGTGCACGACCGCGCGCAGGCGATCGCGGCCGTCGAGGAAGCGCAGCTCGCATTCGACACGTTCAACATCGACTTGATGTACGCGCTGCCCGGCCAGCAGATGGAGCAGCTCGAAAGCGACCTCGCGCAGGCGCTCGCGTTGATGCCGCCGCACCTGTCGGTGTACCACCTGACGATCGAGCCGAACACGTACTTCGCGAAATTCCCGCCGCAGGTGCCGGAAGAGGACCTCGCGTATTCGATGCTCGACCGCATCACCGAGATCACGTCGGGCGCGGGCTACGAGCGCTATGAAGTGTCCGCCTATGCGAAGAAGGGCCACCGCTGCCGGCACAACGTGAACTACTGGCAGTTCGGCGATTACCTCGGCATCGGTGCGGGCGCGCACGGCAAGCTGTCGTTCCCGCACCGCGTCGTGCGCCAGGTGCGCTATCGCGACCCGCGCGCGTACATGGACAACGCGCTGGCGGGCAACGCGGTCGCGCAGGCGCACGAAGTTGCGCGCGATCAACTTCCATTCGAGTTCATGCTGAATGCGCTGCGGTTGCGCGACGGGTTCGCGCTGGCATTGTTCATGGAACGCACGGGCCTGCCGCTGACGGCGATCGGCAAACCATTGCAGGACGCCGAAGCACGCGGCCTCATCGAGCGCGACTTCGCGCACGTGAAGCCGACGGAAAAGGGCTTCGATTTCCTGTCGGACCTGCAGCAGCTCTTCCTGTAGGCGCATACAGGTTTCCGGGGTGCATGCGTTTCGTGCATGACCCCCGGCGCATCAGGCATTTGCGCCCGAATGGCGCGCGTTCGACAATCTCCCATTGCGGCGTGGACGTCACGAGCGCCCGCGCACCGCACCGACAACTCGAAGGGAAAACAGCCCGATGAATGCCGCCACCCCGGTCCTGGCCAACCGAGTCGATGCCGCGCTTGCGCTGGCCGCATCGAAACTCGACGCCGCGCGCCTGAAGCAGGTGCAGGCGATCGCCCCCGATTTTTTCCGCCGCATCGAAGCCGAGGACATCGCCGACCGCATGCCCGAGGACCTGCTCGGCGCGCTGGTGTCGCACCTCGACCTCGGTGCGCAGCGCGCGCGCGGCGAAATCAAGTTGCGCATCTCCAGCCCCACGCAGGAGCAGGACGGCTGGACGTCGAAGCACACGGTGATCCAGGTCGTCAACGACGACATGCCGTTCCTCGTCGACTCCACCAGCCTCGAGATCAACCGCGAGGGCCTCACGCTGCACCTGATCGTGCACCCGATCTTCGCGGTCACGCGCGACGCGGACGGCCGGCTGCAGGAGATCACGACGCGCGCGCTGTCGCCGCAGGCGCCGCGCGAATCGTGGATGCACATCGAGGTCGACCGCCTGATCGATGCCGACCAGCGCGCCGCGCTCGAGCAGGGCCTGATGCGCGTGCTGGGTGACGTGCGCGACGCCGTGCACGACTGGCGCCCGATGCTCGCGCGCCTCGGCGTCGCGATCGCGGAGCTCGCGAACCCGCCGCCCAGCGTGCCGGAAGCGGCGGTCGACGAAGCGCGTGCCTTCTTGCAATGGCTCGCCGAGGGGCACATGACGCTGCTCGGCTATCGCCAGCAGGAGCTGGTCAAGCACGACGGCGAGTACGGGTTGAAGCTCGTGCCGGGCAGCGGGCTGGGACTGCTGCGCGAGTCCGCCGAAGAAAAGATGTCCGCGAGCTTTTCCGCGCTGCCGCCGCAGGCGCGCGCGGTGGCGAGCGCCACGCTGCCGCTGCTGGTGGTCACCAAGTCGAACACGCGTTCGACCGTGCACCGCGCCGGCTACACCGACTACGTGGGCGTCAAACGCTACAACGCCGGCGGCGAAGTGATCGGCGAGCATCGCTTCATCGGCCTGTTCACGTCGACGGCCTACAGTTCGCGCGCGTCGGACATCCCGCTGCTGCGCGGCAAGATGCAGCAGGCGATCGAGCGCGCCGGCTTTCCGCCCGGCGGCCATTTGCACAAGGCGCTGGTGCACGTGCTGGAGACTTATCCGCGCGACGACCTGTTCCAGATTCCCGACGAGGACCTGTACGAGACGGCGCTGGGCATCGTCTCGCTCGGCGAGCGCCAACGCCTGCGCCTGTTCGCGTGGCACGACCCCTTCGAGCGCTTCGTCTCGTGCCTGGTCTATGTGCCGCGCGATGCGTACTCCACCGACCTGCGCATCAAGTTCCAGCGCATCCTGCTCGCCGCGTTCAACGGCACGTATTCCGATTTCGACGTCACGCTCACCGAGCAGGTGCTCGCGCGCATCCACATCACCGTGCGCACGACGCCGGGCCAGGTGCCGCAAGTGGACGTGCGCGAGGTCGAGCGCCAGCTCGCCGTCGCTGCGCGCCGCTGGGACGACGAATTGCGCGACCGGCTGGTCGAATCGCAAGGCGAAGGCACGGGGCTCGCGCTGTACAAGCGCTGGGCCAGCGCGTTCCCCTACGCGTACCGCGAGCGCTTCACGGCGCAGCAAGCCGTGCCCGACGTGCGCAAGCTCTCGGCGCTGTCGCACGAGCAGCCGTTCGCGCTCGCGCTGTACCCGCGTGACGCGGCCGACCCCGGCGCGCTCGGCCTGAAGGTGTACCGACTCGGCGCGCCGCTGGTGCTGTCCGATTCGCTGCCGATGCTGGAACACATGGGCCTGCGCGTGCTCGGCGAGGCGAGCTGGCGCATCACCGGCCCCGGCAATGAAGCGATCGCGCTGCACGACTTCGAGTTGCAGGGCAAGCTCACCGGCGAGATCGAGCCGCAAGCGCTCGCGCCGCTGTTCGAGGAAGCGCTCGCACGCGTGATGCGCGGCGAGGTGGAGAGCGACGACTTCAACCGGCTCGTGCTGCTGGCCGGGTTGTCGGCGGAAGAAGTGGTGATCCTGCGCGCGTACGCGAAGTACCTGAAGCAGATCGGCTTCGCGCAGGCGCAAGGCACGATCGCCGCGACGCTCGCCGCCTACCCGCGCATCGCGCGCATGCTCGCCGGCCTGTTCAAGCTGCGTTTCGATCCGGCGAAGCGCGACGACGAAGGCGCGGCCTCGCAGGTGCGCGCGATCGAGCAGGCGCTGGAGAAGGTGAGCAACCTCACCGACGACCGCGTGCTGCGCCAGCTGCTCGCGCTCGTGCAAGCCACGCTGCGCACGAACTACTGGCGCACCGGCGTCGGCCATTCGGGAGCGCCCGGCCCGCGCCGCACGTTCCTGTCGTTCAAGCTCGATTCCGCCGCGGTGCCGGGCCTGCCGCAACCGACGCCGCTCTACGAGATCTTCGTGTACTCGCCGCGCTTCGAAGGGATCCACCTGCGCGGCGGCAAGGTGGCGCGCGGCGGCTTGCGCTGGTCCGACCGCCCGGACGATTTCCGCACGGAGGTCCTCGGCCTGGTGAAGGCGCAGATGGTGAAGAACACGGTGATCGTGCCCGTGGGTTCCAAGGGCGGCTTCGTGCTGAAGAAGGCGCCGCCCGCGAGCGACCGCGACGCGTTCATGGCCGAAGGCGTCGCGTGCTACCAGGATTACCTGCGCGGGCTGCTCGACCTCACCGACAACCTCGTGAACGGCAAGGTGGTGCCGCCGCCGCAAGTGGTGCGCGTCGATGGCGACGATCCGTATCTCGTCGTCGCCGCCGACAAGGGCACGGCCACCTTCTCCGACTACGCCAACGCGGTGAGCGCCGAATACGGGCACTGGCTCGGTGACGCGTTCGCCTCCGGCGGCAGTGTGGGCTACGACCACAAGGCCATGGGCATCACGGCGCGCGGTGCGTGGGAATCGGTGATGCGCCACTTCCGCGAAATCGGCATCGACACGCAGTCGACCGACTTCACAGTGGTGGGCATCGGGGACATGTCGGGCGACGTGTTCGGCAACGGCATGCTGCTGTCGAAGCACATCAAGCTCGTCGCCGCGTTCGACCACCGCCACATCTTCATCGACCCGAATCCCGATGCGGCAAAGTCGTTCGCGGAGCGCGAACGCATGTTCAAGCTGCCGCGCTCGTCGTGGGCCGACTACGACACGCAGCTGATCTCCGAAGGCGGCGGCATCTGGGCCCGCTCGGAGAAATCGATTCCGGTGTCGCCGCAGGCGCGCGAGGTGCTGGGCATCGACGCGATCCACCTCACGCCGGTCGAGTTGATGTCGGCGATCCTGAAAGCGCCCGTCGACCTGCTGTACAACGGCGGCATCGGCACGTATGTGAAGAGCAGCCGGGAATCGAATGCCGATGTCGGCGATCGCGCGAACGACGCGCTGCGCATCGACGGTCGCGACCTGCGCTGCAAGGTGGTGGGCGAGGGCGGCAATCTCGGGTTCACGCAGCGCGGGCGCATCGAAGCGGCGCTGGCCGGCGTGCGCCTGTACACCGACGCGATCGACAACTCCGCGGGCGTGGACACGTCGGACCACGAGGTCAACATCAAGATCCTGCTGGGCCTGCCCGTGGCCGAAGGCAAGCTCACGCACGAGCAGCGCAACGCCTTCCTGCCGACGCTGACCGACGAAGTCGCGGCGCTGGTGCTGCGCGACAACTACTTCCAGACGCAGGCGCTGTCCGTAGCGAAGCGCGTCGCCGTGCCGATGCTCGACGAGCACAGTCGCTTCATGCGCTTCCTGGAGAAGCAGGGGCAACTGCATCGCGCGATCGAGTTCCTGCCGCCGGACGACGAGATCGCGCAGCGCAAGGCCAAGGGCGCCGGCTTCACGACGCCCGAACTCGCGGTGCTGCTCGCGTACAGCAAGATGTGGCTCAACGACGAGCTGATCGCGTCCGACCTGCCGGAGGACCCGTGGGTCGCCACCGCGCTGCATCGCTACTTCCCGGTGAAGCTGGACCGGCAGTTCACGCAATACGTCGACCAGCATCCGCTCAAGCGCGAAATCATCGCGACGCACGTGCTCAACAGCATGATCAACCGCGTCGGGCCGACCTTCGCGTACCAGCTGTCGGAGCAGACCGGCGCAACTCCGGCGCAAGTGGTGCGCGCGTACTTGCTGGCGCGCGAGTCGTTCGGCAGCGTCGCGCTCTGGCAGGGCATCGAGGCGCTCGACAACAAGGTGCCCGACGAAGTGCAGTCGCAGATGATCCTGGAGTGGCGGCGGCTCATCGTGCGCGCGACGACGTGGTTCCTGCGTTCGCGCCGGCTCGCGGAGTCGATGGAGAAAGTGGTGCAGCGTCTTGCACCCGCGGTCGATGCGCTGCGTGCGCGGCTGGCTGCCGAAGCCGCGGGCCTGCCGCGCGTGGTCGCGTGGATCGACGCCGGCGTGCCCGCCGAACTCGCGCAACACGTCGGCTGTGCCGAGCGCCTGTACAGCGCACTCGACATCGCGGAGATCGCCGAAAGCGCGGGCAGCACGCTCGCGACGACGGCCGATGTGCACTTCGGCGTCGGCGAGCGCCTCGGCCTCGAGACCCTGCGCCAGCAGATCGAGCTGCTCCCCGCCGACAGCCACTGGCAATCGCTCGCGAAGCTCGCGCTTGCCGACGACCTCGCGGACCTGCACCGCTCGATCGCACTCGATGCGGTGGACGG
>DATBPW010000501.1:0-11629 GCA_036561125.1 Ramlibacter sp.
TCCCAGGCCGAGCGTCGCGCGCCTTCCCAGGCGATGAAAGCATCGCTCGTCTGGAACGGCACGGAAGGCAGCGACTGTTCGAACAATGCCCAGTGCACGCAGCGGCTCGTGAACATATGCGCACGCGTCGTCACGCGGTGCAGCGCGCGGGCGCGTGCGCCCGCGCTCCCGCCCTCGATGCGGACTTGCATCAATTCGTTGTGGTCCACCATGAGCTGGCCCCAGTCCACCCACAGCGGCGGCACTGCGGAGGCCAGTGCCCGCGCCTGGCGCAGGATGCCCGCCGATGCGGCGACGGCATCGGAATCACCGCCGGCCGCGCATTCCGACTCGATGGCCCTGCAGTACTTCTCCGTCAGCACCGCGAGTTGCAGCGCCATCAGGGGCAGGGCGGTGGGCAGGAACGGCGCCGACATGCGCCCCATTCTTCCCGGACCGGCACCGGTGTCAAGGACAGGTGCAACGAATCGCCGCGCGCCTCAGTGCGGGCCCCAGCCGCGCTTCACTTCGTCGCGCTGCTGTGGCGTGAGCACGGCATCGATGCGCTTGCGCGCGTCGAGCATGTTCTCGAACACCTGCTTTTGCAGGGTGGCCAGGCGGTCGTACGCCTGGCGTTCGGCCTGTTCGTCCTGCGCGGCGCCGGCCCACATCGTCTCGTGCATCTGCTGCATCAGCGGCCACTGCTTCGCGCGCATGTCGCGCTGGATCTCGAAGATCTTCGTGCGCTGGTCGGCCGACAGGTCGGCCGGCAGCGCGCCCCAGCCGCCGCCCATGAAGCCCGGGCCGCCGCCGCCCATCATGCCGGGTCCCATCATTCCCCAGCCGGGCGACATCATGCCGGGCCCCGGGCCCCAGCCGGGACCGTAGCCGGCCCCCGGGTTCGCGTCCGCCACTTGCGTGGCGGCGGCGGCCGCGATCAAACCGGCCGCGACGATCGCAATGGTCTTGTTCATGGATCGACCCTTTCAGTTCGATTCATCGTGGCACCGTCCCCCGAACGCATGTTGCGATCCGTCAAGCGCGGGCATAGCATGTCCCCAGACAAATCAAGGAGGGGCCATGCTGCTGACGATGCGTGGCTGCCGCGGCGACGACGTCGCGGCGCTCAAGAAGGCCGTTGCCGCGCAGCTCGGCGACGCCAAGGGCGATTACCCGGGCCTGGCGGACGGCTCCGGCGAATTCGATTCCGACACCGAAGGCGCGGTGCGCCGCTGGCAGGCCGGCGTGGGCCTGATCGCCGACGGCATCGTCGGGCCGCACTGCCTCTCGCGCCTGGCCCTGCGCGAGTCGGTGGAAATGGAGATCGAGCCCGATCTCGAAGCGGTGCGCCTGCTGTTCCCGCAGACCAAGCCGTCGAACATCGCGCGCTACCTGCCGTACGTGACGGACGCGCTCGAAGCGTTGTACCTCGTCGACCGCCCGATGATCCTGGCCGCGCTCGGCACGGTCCGCGCGGAGACGGCGGGGTTCGTGCCGATCTCCGAATACGCGTCGACGTTCAACACACTCGCGGGGCAGGCGCCTTTCAGCGCGTACGAGCCGCCTTCGACGATCGCCGCGGAACTGGGCAACACCGCGCCGGGCGACGGCGCGCGCTATCGCGGCCGCGGCTTCGTGCAGCTCACCGGCGCGGACAACTATCGCGACTACGCGCACATCATCGGCGTGCCGCTCGATGCGCAGCCCGACCTCGCGAATGCGCCCGAAGTCGCAGCCGTACTGCTCGCGGTGTTCCTCGCGAACCGGCAGGACGAAATGCGCGCGGCACTGATGCTGCAGGACTGGGGCAACGCCCGCCGCCTCGTGAATGGCGGCACGCACGGCGTCGATGCGTTCGAGGCTGTGTTCACGACAGCCGATGCAGTCTGGCCCGTCGTGGGCGCGGGCGCCGCCGGGCTCGCGAAAGCGGCGCAGCCGCCGGCCTTCGCGCGGCGGCGCGTCACGCGCAAGGATCCGCAGGACTTGCGCGACCGCCTGTTCGAGCCCGCGCCGGTCTCGTTGCCCGACATGTGGCCCGCCGACGCCGACGTCGAAGCGCGCATCAAGCAATACCGCAGCCTCGTGCTCGACCAGGGCAGCGATTCGTCGTGCACGGGTTACGGCCTGGCGTGCGTGATCAACTTCGCGCTGTGGGGCAAGTCGGGCTTCCGCCGCAAGCCCGAACGCGTGAGCGCACGCATGCTCTACAACTTCGCGCGGCGCTATGACGAATACGCGGGCGAAGACTACGACGGCTCGAGCTGCCGCGGCGCGCTCAAGGGCTGGTTCTACAACGGCGTGTGCCTCGAAGCCGACTGGCCCGATGGCGGCCCGCCGAAGTACGGCTACATCGATCGCGCCCGTCGCACCACGCTGGGCGTGTACTACCGCATCGACACCCAGTCGATCACCGACATGCAGGCCGCCGTCGTGCAATCGCATGCGATCTACGTGTCGGCGTTCACGCACGACGGCTGGGAAAAGCTGGTGAAGACGAAGGCGGCCAAAGGCGCGCCGACGCACGAAGGCCTCGAGCCGATCGGCTGGGACGGCCGGCCGTCGCAGGCCGATGGCCACGCATTCGCCATCGTCGGCTTCAACGCGCGGGGCTTCGTCATCCAGAACTCGTGGGGCCCGCGGTTCGGCAGCGGCGGTTTCGCGATCCTGTCGTACGCCGACTGGCTCGCGAACGCGATGGACGCGTGGGTCGCGTGCCTCGGCGTGCCGGGCGTCGTCGCGGGCAATCTTGCGACAGGCGCGAAGGCGCAGGCCGCGGGCCTGGCCGCGGCGGACGCCGACAAGAGCCAATGGTGGACGCCGGACGTCGCGCTGGAGCACAGCATCGTCGTGGGCGACGACGGGCGCGTGAGCCGCTACCAGGGCAGCGACGAAACCACGCGCACCTTGCTGTACCAGGCGTGCACGCTGCCGGACAAATACTTCCGCACCGATCCCGCGGCGAAGGCCACTGGCGATGCGAAGCGCGTGGTGATCTACGCGCACGGCGGCCTGAACAGCCAGGACGACGCGCTGGCGCGCGCGCAGGCGATGGGCCGCTTCTTCCACGCCAACGGCTGTTATCCGCTGTTCCTCGTGTGGCGCACGGGGCTGCTCGAATCGCTCGGCGACATCCTGCGCAAGCCCAGCGCGAACCAGCCCGTCGTGCGCGGTGTGATCAGCGACGTCACCGACCGCATGCTCGAGGAGACGGTGGGCCGCGGGCCGGGCCGCGCGATCTGGAACGACATGAAGGAGAAGGCGAAGAACGCATGCGACACGAGCCGCGCGTGCGACCTGCTGGTCACGGCGCTGCAGAACCTGTCGTCGATGTGGGACGGCAAGGTCCAGATCCACCTGGTGGGCCATTCGGCGGGCTCGATCATCCTGGGCTACCTGCTCGAGGTGATGGCCGCGCGCGGGCTCGGGGACCTGGTTGCGAGCACGCACCTGTACGCGCCCGCGTGCAGCGTGCAGTTCGCCAACCGCTACTACGCGCCGCAAGCGAGCGTGATGGATCGCCTGTACATGAGCATCCTCGCCGACCCGCAGGAGCGCGACGACGAAGTGGCGATCGTCTATCGCAAGTCGCTGCTGTACCTCGTGTCCGACGCAATGGAACTGGACGAGCGCACGCCGCTCGTGGGCCTGGCGAACGTGCTCGATGCGAAGTACACGGGGTGGGACGGCTCGTCGACGACGATGGAGGCGCTGGCGAACTGGCGTGCCGCGGCGCAGGGCGTCGTCGGGCAGCGCCTGACGATCGTGAACCAGCCGCAGGTGCCGACGCGCCGCGAGCCGGGCGGCAAGGTGGACCGGGTCGACGCCACGCACGGCAGCTTCGACAACAACATCGACGTGGTCGACGCGACGCTGCGCCTGATCACGGGCGCCGCGAAATTGCCGCTGCCGGTGGACGACCTGCGCGGGTTCTGAGCGCTCGGCGTCAGCCGAACACGTAGGCGTCCATCGCGAGGACGCCGAAGGTCATGCCGCCGTCGATGACGCGCACGCTCGCCTGCGGGTCTGCTGCGCCGAAGGCAAAGGGCAACGGCAGGTAGTGGTCGGGCGTCGGATGCGCGTGCAAAGCGTGCGGCGCGTCGTCGACGTAGTTCACGAGCGCCGCTTCATCGTGCGTCTGCACCGCGTGCCGCGCCCAGGCGACGAATTCGTTGGCGTAAGCCACACCCTTTTCGCTGCCGGGGCTGGAGAACACCTCGCGCAGGTTGTGCGTGATGCTCCCCGAGCCGATGATGAGCACGCCCTCGCCTGCGAGCGGCGCGAGTGCGCGGCCGATGCGCACGGCCGTCGCCGGGTCGAGCCGGTGCGGCATCGAGACCTGCAGCACGGGCACATCCGCGTCGGGATAGAGGTGGCGCACGGGCACCCACGCGCCGTGGTCGAGGCCCATGTCCGCGTCCCCGCTGGCCTGCAGCCCCGCGGCACCGAGCAGTTCGAGCGCGCGCTGCGCAACCTGCGGGCTGCCCGGCGCGGGATAGCGGATGCGATACAGCTCTTCGGGAAAGCCGCCGAAGTCGTGGATCGTCTCGGGCTGCGCCGTGGTCGCCACGGCCAGGCCGCGAGTGATCCAGTGCGGCGACATCACGAGCACCGCCGTGGGCCGACGCAGCTCGCGGCCGAGCTGCATGAGCATCGGCCCGGCCTCGCCGGGTTCGATCGCGAAAGTCGGCGCGCCGTGCGAGACGAAGAGCGAGGGCATGCGGTCCATGGGCGCATTGTCAGACAAACGGCTGCACGGGTGCGGGGATACCCCTAAGTAGCTTCCATGCGGCGCGGCGCCGCGCGAACCAAAATAATCCACGCACAACGAAGGAGACGCCATGAACCATCGGCATCCGAGCCGCCGGACCATTCTCGCCGCGGGCACCGCCGCTGCCGCCACGCTGGCCGTGCCGTTCGCCGCGCGCGCCCAGCAGCCGATCATCATCAAGGTCAGCCACGTGGTCGCGGAGCACACGCCCAAGGGGCAGGCGTCGGTCAAGTTCAAGGAGCTTGCCGAGAAGGCGCTGCCCGGCAAGGTGCAGGTGCAGGTGTTCCCCAACTCGCAGCTGTTCGGCGATGCGAAGGAGCTCGAGGCGCTGCTGCTCGGCGACGTGCAGTTCATCGCGCCGTCGCTGTCCAAGTTCGACCGCTACACGAAGAAGGTGCAGGTGTTCGACCTGCCGTTCCTGTTCGACAACGTCGCCGCGGTCGACCGCTTCCAGGCCAGCGGCAAGGGCCAGGACCTGCTCAAGTCGATGACGTCGCGCGGCCTGCTCGGCCTGGGCTACTGGCACAACGGCATGAAGCAGATGTCGACCAACCGCGACAAGCTGGAGCGCCCCGAGGACTGCAAGGGCCTGAAGTTCCGCATCCAGCCGTCCGACGTGCTCGAGGCGCAGTTCCGCGCGCTCGGCGCGAACCCGCAGAAGATGGCGTTCTCCGAGGTGTACCAGGCGCTGCAGACCGGCGTGGTCGACGGCCAGGAGAACACCTGGTCGAACATCTACTCGCAGAAGTTCTACGAGGTGCAGAAGACCATCGCCGAGACCAACCATGGCGTGATCGACTACATGGTCGTGACCAACTCGAAATGGTGGGACGGCTTGCCGGCGGACGTGCGCAAGGCCCTGGGCGAGTCGATGGCCGAAGCCACTGCCTACGGCAACAAGCTCGCCAACGACTTCAACGAGGGCGACCGCAAGAAGATCGCCGACGCGCACAAGGCGAAGATCCAGGCGCTCACGAAGGACGACGTGGCCGCGTGGAAGAAGGCGATGGAGCCGGTCTGGAAGAAGTTCGAGGGCGACATCGGCCGCGACCTGATCGACGCGGCGCTCGCGTCGAACAAGTAGCACGTGCGCTGGCTCGCCCGGCTCGAGGAGGGCCTGATCATGGCGCTGATGGCGGCCATGACGCTGCTTTCCTTCACTCAGGTCGTCGCGCGCTACGTCTTCAACTACAGCTTCGTGTGGGCGCTGGAGGTCACCGGCGTCATGTTCGCGTGGCTGATCTTCATCGGCATGGCGTACGGCGTGCGCGTCGGCGCGCACATCGGCGTCGATGCGGCGGTGCGGCTGCTCGGCGATCGGGCCGCGCGCGCCGTCGGCATGGTGTCGCTCGCGCTTTGCATCGCGTATTCGGCGATCGTCTTCTGGGGCGGCACGCAGTACGTGCTGAAGATGCACCAGGTGGGCATCGAGATGGAGGACGTGCCCATCCAGCAATGGATCCCGCGGCTGGTGCTGCCGATCGGGTTCGGGCTGCTGCTGCTGCGGTTCGCGCAGGCACTGTGGATGCTCGCGCGCGGCGAGACACCGCCCGTGCTGCACGATGAAGTGCACGACGCGATGCAGCTCGCGCAGGGACCGGACGCGCTGGACGAAGGGGCGCCGCGATGACTGTCGGCGCACTCTTCGTGATGCTGCTCGCCTTCATGGCGCTGGGCATGCCCGTCGCCGTGGCGCTGGGCCTGTCGTCGCTGCTCACCATCATGGTGTTCGCGCACGACTCGCTCGCGTCGCTCGCGCTCAAGCTGTACGAGACGTCGGAGGCGTACACGCTGCTGGCGATCCCGTTCTTCATCCTCGGCGGCACGTTCATGACCACCGGCGGCGTCGCGCGCCGCATGATCCGTTTCGCGAACGCGTGCATCGGCCACCTGCGCGGCGGCCTGGCGATGGCATCGGTGCTGGCGTGCATGTTGTTCGCGGCCGTGTCGGGCTCGTCGCCGGCGACGGTGGTGGCCGTCGGCTCGATCGTGATCGGCGGCATGGTGCGCGCGGGCTATCCGCAGAACTTCGCCGTGGGCGTGATCTGCAACGCGGGCACGCTGGGCATCCTGATCCCGCCGTCGATCGTGATGGTGGTGTATTCGGCGGCGACGGAGACGTCGGTGGGCAAGCTGTTCATGGCCGGCGTGGTGCCGGGCATCCTGCTGGGACTGATGCTGATGGTGGCGATCTACGTGCGCGCGCGCCAGGTGAACCTGCCCAGGCAGCCGCGCGCGACGCTGCCCGAGACGCTGCGCGCCGGGCGCGATTCGCTGTGGGGCCTGCTGCTGGTCGTCATCATCCTGGGCGGCATCTACGGCGGCGTGTTCACGCCGACGGAAGCCGCCGCCGTCGCGGCGGTGTACGCGTTCATCGTCGCGGTGTTCGTCTATCGCGACATCGGCCTGCGCGACGTGCCGCGCGTGCTGCTCGACTCCGGCAAGGTCACGGTGATGCTGATGTTCATCGTCGCCAATGCGCTGCTGTTCGCGCACGTGCTGACGACCGAGCGCATCCCGCAGACGATCGCCGAGGCCATCGTGCATTCGGGCATGCCGGCGTGGGCATTCCTGCTCGTCGTCAACGTGCTGCTGCTGGTGGCGGGCTGCTTCATGGAGCCGACCGGCATCACGCTGATCCTCGCGCCCATCCTGTTCCCGATCGCGCAGACGCTCGGCATCGACGCCGTGCACCTGGGCATCATCATGGTGGTCAACCTCGAGATCGGGATGGTCACGCCGCCGGTCGGCCTGAACCTGTTCGTGGCCTCGGGCATCACGAAGATGTCGATCACCGCCGTCGCGCGCGCGGCGCTGCCCTGGTCGCTGGTGCTGCTGGTGTTCCTGATGATCGTCACCTACGTGCCGGCCATCACGCTCTGGCTGCCGAACCTGCTGTTCTGACAATTATTCCCGCCGGCGCCGGAATATCCGGGCCGGCGCATGTGTTGATCCCTTCGTGAGCTTGTCCTAAACCACGAAGGAGAGATGTGCATGAAGAAGTTTGCTTTCGCCGCAACCGCCGCGGCCGTCCTGCTGGCCGCGTGCGCAACAGGGGGAACGCCCTCCGGGTCCGATTACGCGCCCGCCGCACCGATGGCGGCCAAGCCGATGGCGTCCGCGGCGGGCGCCGAGCCGCTTGCCATGCGCGAGGGCATGCTGGTCAACTCGCACGGCCTGACGGTCTACGTCTTCGACAAGGACGTGGCGGGCAGCGGCAAGTCCGTGTGCAACGGCGACTGCGCGGTGAAGTGGCCGCCGGTGCTCGCGAACCCGGGCGACACCGCGCATGGCGCCTACACGATCGTCGTGCGCGAAGACGGCCGCCGCCAATGGGCGTACCAGGGCCGGCCGGTCTACACATGGCCCGAGGACCAGGAGCCGGGCGACAAGTACGGCGACAACAAGTTCAACATCTGGCACGTCGTCAAGCAGTGAGGCGGCCATGAAACGCCTCCTGTGGTGGGCCGCGGCGCTGGTGGCGCTCGGGCCCCTGGGCGCCGCGCATGCGGGCGCCCTGCAAGTGACCGTGCTGGACAAGGAAGGCAACCCGGTGCGCGATGCCGTCGTCGTGCTCGCGCCATCGCGGTCCGGCGCGCCCGCGCATCCGTTGCCCACCGAGGTGACGATCACGCAGGAGAAGATGCGCTTCGTCCCCGCGGTGTCCATCGTCGCCGTGGGCGCGAAGGGCACGTTCGTCAACAACGACCCGTGGGAACACCACGTGCGCGGGTCGGCCGCGGGCATCCGCAGCTTCGACGACGGCCCGGCGGGCGGGTTCGAGTTCCTGCTCGATGCCAGGCGCGCGGGCAAGCCGGCGAGGGCCGCGCACGCGACGTTCGACCGTCCCGGCCCCGTGTTGCTGGGCTGCTACCTGCATGCGTCGATGAAAGGCCATGTGTACGTGAGCGACTCGCCGTGGGCGCTGCTGACGAACGACGAGGGCGTCGCCTCGTTCGACGCGGTCCCGGACGGGGCGGTGTTCGTGCGCGTGTGGCAGGCCGACCAGATGCTCGACCCGCCGCCGCAGCAGATGACGCTCGGCGCCGCGCCCGCGAAGGCGACGGTGCGCCTGTCCGTCGTGCCGCGACGCCGGCGCGTCTGACGCCGCGCGGCGCTTGACGGCGCCTCCACCATATTGGACACTTCGTCCATGATGGTGGAAGCTTCGTCCGTGGACTCATCCGTCAACGAACGCATCGCCGCGCGCGTGCGCGAGCTGCGCGCCCTGCACGGCTGGTCGCTGGCAGCGCTCGCACAGGCCAGCGGCATCAGCCGCTCGATGATCTCGCTGGTCGAGCGCGGCGAAAGCAGCCCCACCGCGGTGCTGCTCGAGAAGCTTGCCGCGGGGCTGGGCGTGCCGCTCGCGTCTCTGTTCGACGAGCCCGCGGTGAACCGCGGACCGGTCGCGCGCGCGAAGGACCAGGCGCCTTGGCGCGATCCGCATTCCGGTTACGTGCGACGCAACGTGTCGCCGGCGGGCGCGGGCTCGCCGATCCAGATCGTCGACGTCACTTTTCCGCCGCGCGCGCGTGTCGCGTACGAGACTGGTGCGCGCGAGCCCGTCACGCACCAGCAAGTGTGGGTGATCGAAGGCGGCATCGACGTCACGTGGGGCCGCGAGGTCTTCCCCCTGGGCGAGGGCGATTGCGCCGCGATGACGCTCGACCGCCCGGTTTCGTTCCACAACCCGCACCGCAAGACCGCGCGCTACGCGGTCGTGCTGACCACGCCACGGAAATAAATGCGCATCCGCACCTTGATCGAACCGACCCCCGTGCAGCTCGACGACCTGTGCGACGTCATCATCGATTGCGTCGAAGGCGGCGCGTCGGTGAGCTTCATGCAGCCGATGACGCGCGACAAGGCGCTGCGCTTCTGGCGCGGCGTGTGCGAATCGGCCGCGCGCGGCGAGCGCGTGCTGCTCGTCGCCGAAGACGAAGGCCGCATTGTCGGCACGGTGCAGGTGCTGGTGGACATGCCCGAGAACCAGCCGCATCGCGGCGACGTGCTCAAGATGCTGGTGCACAGCTCGCAGCGGCGCAAGGGCATCGGCGAAGCGCTGATGGCCGCGGCCGAGGCGGCGGCGCGCGCAGCGGGCCGCACGCTGCTCGTGCTCGATACCGCGAGCGACACGGCTGCGCGCCTGTACGAGCGTTGCGGCTACCGGCGCGTGGGAAGCATCCCGGACTACGCGCTGCTCCCCGCCGGGGGTTATTGCGACACCGTGTACTTCTATAAACAGCTCTGATGGGACAATAGCGGGCTTATGCCCCTTCCCGAAGCAGCACCCCGAGAGCACGTCCACACCCGTTCCGTCACCTACCGCGGCTTCCTGCGCGCCGATGGCCTGTGGGACATCGAAGGCGAGATGACCGACACGAAGACCTATGCGTTCGACATGCGCGAACGCGGGCACATGGCGCCCGGCACGCCGGTCCACGGCATGTCGATCCGCGTCACTGTCGACGACCGCATGAAGATCCACGCGATCGCCGCCGCACTGGACCACACGCCGTTCGGCGAATGCAGCCGCGGCGAGGACCCGATGCAGCGCATGGTGGGCCTGAGCATGGGCCCGGGCTGGCGCCTCGCGATCGAGCGCGAACTCGGCGGCGTGAAGGGCTGCACGCACCTGCGCGAGCTGCTCTTCAACCTGGCCACCGCCGCTTACCAGACGGTGTTCCCGTACCGCGAACGCCTGCGCGAGGAATCGGGCGCCAGGCCGGTGGAGCGCACGGAGCCGCCGTACCACCTCGGGCGCTGCATCGCGTGGGACGCCAACGGGCCCATCGTGGCGCAGGTGTATCCGCAGTTCGTCGGGTGGCACCCGCACAAGCGCGCACCGAAACAGCCGCAGTAAACGGCCGGTCCGCGCCGGGCCGGCAATTTCATTCCATTCGTTGTCGGCTAAGATGGGCGGAACGAGGAGGTCACCCGTCCGCGGTCCCCGCAGGAAAAAAAGGGATGCGGGCTCCAGCGCCAACCATTCATGCCCAATATCGCATCGCTCCTTAAAGAAGAAATCGGCCGCGTTGCGCGCCGGCACGTGCGCAGCGAAACCGAGGCCCTCAAGAAGGCCAGCTCGCACCATCGCAGCGACATCGCGCAGCTCAAGCGCCGCATCCAGGTGCTGGAGCAGCAGCTCAAGCGCGTGGCCAAGGGCACATCGCGCGGCCGTGCCGCAGCCGCGGCCGCCGAGCCGCTGGCCGACGGCCGGCAGGTCCGCTACAGCGCCAAGAGCCTGCGCTCGCAACGCAAGCGCCTGGGCCTGTCGGCCGCGTCGCTCGCCAAGCTGATCGGCGTGTCGGCGCTGTCGATCTACAAATGGGAAAGCGGCAACACGCGGCCGCGCCCCAAGCAGATCGAAGCGATCGCGACGCTGCGCGGCATGGGCCGCCGCGACGCACAGAAGCGCCTCGAGGAACTCGGCGGCTGAGGCATGGCCGCCGCCCGACCGGTCGCGCTCGTTACGGGCTCCGCCACGGGCGTGGGCGCCGCCACGGCGCTCATGCTCGCGCAGCGCGGCTGGAACGTCGTCATCAACTACACGCGCAGCGAGGCCGATGCGCGCGAGGCGCAACGCGCTTGCGAAGCCGCGGGCGCGGACACGCTGCTGCTGCGCGGCGACGTCTCGCACGATGCGGACTGCAAGGCCATGCCGGCCGCGGCGATGGCACGCTGGAACCGCATCGACGCGCTGGTCAACAACGCGGGCACCTCGGTGTTCGGCGAGCACGCCAAGTGGGATGCGATCGACGCGGAGGTCTTCAACCGCATCCTTGGCGTCAACACGCTCGGCATGTTCCAGATGGTGCGCGCGTGCCTGCCGCACCTGAAGGCGGCGCAAGGCTCGATCGTCAACGTGTCGTCGGTCGCCGG
>DATBPW010000502.1:0-8853 GCA_036561125.1 Ramlibacter sp.
TCGCGTGCCGCAGGTGCACGAGCCGGCGGCGTTCGCGGAGTGGATCGACAGCCGTGCGCGCCTCGACACGTCCAAGATCGTCCTGTCGCTCTCGCCCGAAGCGGTGCGCCTGTCCGCACGGCCGCTTGCGGGGTCGAACGAGTGCATCTGCCTGTCCGGGCCGGAGGGCGGGCTCGAGCCGCGCGAGGAGTCTGCCGCGGCCGCCGCGGGCTTCGTTCCGGTCACGCTCGGTTCGCGCGTGCTGCGTGCCGATACCGCGCCGATTGCGCTGCTGTCCGCGCTCGTGGTGCGCTAGGCGCGCTGCGCGCTGACCGGCACGCGCCGGAAATTCGCGTTCAGCCAGCGGTGCATTGTCGCGAACACGGCGTCGTTGTCCGGTTCGTTGAAGATCTCGTGGTAGGCGCCATCGAAGCAGCGCGACGTCACGACCTGCTGCGGCGCCGCTTCGGCGAAGGCGCGGCTGCCGGCCGGGTTCAGCAGCCGGTCGCCGCCGGCGTACATCAGCAAGGTCGGCACCGACCATCGCGGCGCGTGCGCGATCACTGTCGGCCCCGCGTCGAGGATGAAGCGTGCCAGGCGCGCCGAGATGCGATCATGCACACGCGGGTCGGCCTGGTACGCTGCCACGACCGCCGGATCGTGCGACAGGTGGTGCGGGTTCAAGCCGTTGCCGACCTTCAGGTTGGGCACGAAGCGCGGCAGCGTGGCCACGAGCAGCTTTTGCAGCGGCGACAGCCCCGCGTTGAGCGCCGGCGACGACAGGATCATGCCGTCGATGCGCACGTGGCCGATCGCGGCGAGGCACGCGGCCACGAGGCCGCCCATGCTGTGGCCGAGCACGATGAGCGGCAGGCCGGGGTCCATGCGCTGGCGCGTGCTCTGCACGACGTCGCCCAGGTCGTCGACGAGGCGCGACTCCACCGGCAGCCCGCCGCGTTGGCCGCCCGAATCGCCGTGTCCGTAATGGTCGTAGCCGCGCACGGCGAAGCCCCATTGGTTCAGGCGCCGTGCGACATGCTCGTAGCGGCCGGCATGCTCGCCCAGCCCGTGCACGATGACGACCGTGCCGCGCACCGGCAGGCCGTCGGGCAACGGCCAGTCCTGCATCGCGAGGTTGTCGCCATCGCTGGCAGTGAAAGTCGAGAGCGTGCTTTCGCTGGGCTCGTACATGGCACGCCATGTTCGCGCGGCGCGCGCGCAAGAGCAACGGGGATTTGCGCGCGCGCGACACACCGGCGCGCCGGTGTGAATGCGGCGCAGGATTCCTGTGCGTCAGGTCACAGGAATCCGGGCCGCTCAGGGCATCTGCGCGATGACTTGCGCAACGGCGGCCGTGAGCTTCTTCGCATACGGCACATGCAGGAATTCGTTCGGGCCGTGCGCGTTGCTCTTGGGGCCGAGCACGCCGCACACCATCATCTGCGACGTGGGGAAGCCCGCCGACAACATGTTCATCAGCGGGATCGTCCCGCCCTGCCCGATGAAGCCGCACGGCGCGCCGAAGTGCGCCTGCGACGCGGCATCGAGCGCCTGCTGGAACCACGGGGCGGTGGCCGGCGCGTTCCAGCCGGTGGCCGCGTGGTCGGCATGGAAGGTGACCTTCGCGTTGTACGGCGCGTTGTCCTCGAGCAGCGCCTTGAGCTCCTGCAGCGCGGGGTCGGCTTCGACCAGCGGCGGCAGGCGCAGCGAAAGCTTGAACGCGGTGTACGGGCGCAACACGTTGCCCGCGTCCTGCAGCGCCGGGAAGCCTTCAGCGCCTGTGACCGACAGCGTCGGCGTCCACGTGCGGTTGATCAAGGCCTGCAGCGGGTCGGTGGTCGTGGGCAGCGCGAACGCCGTGGAGCCGGCGCAATCGTAGTGCGCCCAGGGGAAGCGCTTGTACACCTCCTCGCCGAGGATCTGCGCGGTGGCCTTCGCCTGTTCGATGCGCTCGCCCGGGATCTCGCAATGAAAATCCTGCGGCAGCAGGCGGCCCGACTTGCTGTCCTCGAGGCGGTCGAGCACCTGGCGCATGATGCGAAAGCTCGAAGGCACGAGCCCGGACGCATCGCCCGAGTGCACGCCTTCGGTGAGGATCTCCACCTTCAGCACACCGCTGGCCATGCCGCGCAGCGACGTCGTGAGCCACAGCTGGTCGTAGTTGCCCGCCCCGGAGTCGAGGCACACCACGAGGCCGACATCGCCCAGGCGCGGGCGCAACGCGTCGACGTACGGCAGCAGGTCGTACGAGCCCGACTCCTCGCAGGTCTCGACGATGCCGACGATGCGCGGGTGCGCGACCTTCTGCGCCTTGAGGGCCTGCACGGCCGCGATGCTCGCGTACACGGCGTAGCCGTCGTCCGCGCCGCCGCGGCCGTACAGCTTGCCGTCCTCGTACTTCGGCGTCCACGGGCCGAGGTCCGCGCGCCAGCCGTTGAACTCCGGCTGCTTGTCCAGGTGCCCGTACATCAGCACCGTCTGCTTCGCATCGGGCTTCGTCGCGGCGATCTCGAAGAACAGCACCGGCGTGCGGCCTTCGAGGCGCACGACCTCGAGCTTGAGCCCTTCGACCTTCTGCGCCTGGACCCACGCCGCCGCATTGCGCATCACGGTCTCGATGTACCCGTGCTTCTGCCACTCGGGATCGAAGCCCGGCGACTTCGCCGGGATTGCCACGTAGTCGGTGAGCTGCTTGACGATGTCGCGGTCCCATTGGTCGGTGACCTGGGCCAGGGCGGCGGCGCTGTCGACCAGGCCGGCGGGCATTTCGCGGTGGAGGGGAGCGTTCATGGCAGAGCTTCTCGGGAGAGCCGAAGAAATGGAGCCCACACTGTACGCCACTGACATTTCCCCTGCGCAAGTCCCCTACGATGCGCACGATGGAAAGACGCATCCACATCGGCGTCGGCGGCTGGACCTACGAGCCGTGGCGCAACAACTTCTACCCGCAAGGCCTGGCCCATTCGCGCGAGCTCGAATATGCGAGCCGCCTCCTCACCGCGATCGAGGTGAACGGCACGTACTACAGCACGATGAAGCCCGCCACCTTCGCCAAGTGGCGCGACGAGACGCCGGACGGCTTCGTGTTCGCGCTGAAGGCGAACCGCTTCACGACGAACCGCAAGCTGCTCGCGACGGCGCGCGAGCCCATCGAGCGTTTCGTCGCGAGCGGCATCGCGCAACTGGGCGACAAGCTCGGGCCCATCCTGTGGCAATTCATGCCGACGAAGAAGTTCGAGCCGCCCGACTTCGAAGCCTTCCTGCAACTGCTGCCGCGCGAAGCGGGCGGGCGGCCGCTGCGACACGTGCTCGACGTGCGGCACGAGAGTTTTGCCTGCGACGAATACCTGGCGCTGGCGCGCCGCTACGGCTGCGCGACGGTGCACACCGATTCGCCCAGGTTCCCGAACATCGCGGATGCCGGCAGCGAGCTCGTGTACCTGCGCCTGATGCGCAGCGAACCGGGCTGCGCGAGCGGCTACCCGCCCGCGCAGCTGGCGCAGTGGGCCGCCGGCTGCCGCGCGTGGGAAGCCAAAGGATCGCAGCGCGAGGTATTTTGCTTCTTCATCAACGGCGCGAAAGAGCGTGCGCCCGCGGCCGCGCTCGCGTTGATCGGGCTGGCCGCGTGAACGGCGAGTGAACGCAAGCTGTCACGCTCCTGAATTCGTAGCGCGCCGGTAGGAGCGGGATTACAGCCTGTTTCGCCGGTGACGGTCAGCCAACGCGCTGCAACAGGCGCCCAATCGATTCCAGTCATTCAAAACAAGGTTTGGGAGCTTCGCACATGGCCTACGTCTTCGAGACGGTCCCCCGCGACCGCGGCCGCATCGACCTCAGTGATCCGCGCGAGGTCAACTGGTGGCGCAAGAAATTCGACTGCAGCGAAGGCCAGTTGCGCGAAGCGGTGGCCGAGGTCGGCGACAGCGCGGCGATCGTCGAGCAGCGCCTGGACGGCCGGCGCACGATCATCACGCTGCAGTAACGCTCAACGGATCGCCACGCCCCAGGGCGCGGCGCCGACCGGAATGTCCGCGACGCGCGTGAGCGTCGCAGTGTCGATCACCGACACGGTGTTCGAGCGCCCGTTCGCCACGAACAGCCTTGCCCCGTCGGGCGTGAGGTCCATGTTCCACGGCCGCTGCCCGACCGGGATCGTCGCGATCACCGCGCCGCGCGCGACATCCACGACCGACACGCTGGCACCGCGGCCGTTCGACACGTAGACGCGCTCACCGCGCGGCCCCATCACCACCCCGTTGCTGAAGGGGCCGCCCGGGATCGTGCGCTCGACCCGGCGCGTCGCCATGTCGATCACATCCACCGTGCTGTCCAGCTCGCAGGCGACGAACGCGCGCTTGCCGTCGGGCGTGAACGCGATCCCGCGCGGGCGCCGGCCGACCATGACGTGCGCGACTTCGCGCCGCGCATCGACGTCGATGATGTCGACCTGCGTGCCGTCCTCGGCGCCGGTGAGCAGCCAATGCCCGTCGGGCGAGAACGCCGTGTGCTCGGGGTTCTTGCCCTCGACCGGGATGCGCGCCGCGACCGCGCCGCGCACGGTATCGACGAGCACCACCACGTTCTCATCCTCGATCGCGGCGGCGAGCCAGCGGCCGTCGCGCGACAGTTCGATGCCTTCGGGAGAGGGGCCGAGCACGACGCGGCCGCGCAGCGCCCGCGTCGCGGTGTCGAACACCAGCAGCGAGCCGGACTGCTGCTCGCTGATGTAGAGCGTGCGTCCGTCGGGGCTGACGGCGATGCCGCGCGGCTTGCCGCCGGTGCGCAACTCGCCGGTGACGCGATCGCTCGTCGCATCGACGATGGTCACCGTACCCGACTTCTCGTTCGGCACCCACGCCACGGGACGCGAAGTGATCGTGGCGCACGCGGCCAGCGCCGCCGCAATGAGGAGCAGGATTTTTTTCATCGCAGTGAAGGGATTCCCATCCGCGCCGCCACACCGTCGCGCTGCCACCAGTGCCACGCCGCCGCGAGCACGTGCGCGGCAATCAGCGCGACGAACACGCAAGCGACCGTCACGTGGATCGCGGCCATCGCCTCCTTGGCGGCGGGCCAGTCGGCGTGCGGCGTCGGCACGATCCGCCCGAAGTACCTGATCGGGTAGCGCGTGAAGCTCGAGCCGAGAAAGCCCGTGAGCGGCATGACCGCCATGCACAGGTAGAGCAAGCGGTGCATCGTCCGCGCCGCGGCGCGCTGCCACGCGGGGCCGAGGTCGGCGTCGGGCACGCCCTGCGTCGAGCGCCACACGATGCGCAGGAACACGAACAGTGCGATCGTGATGCCGATCGACTTGTGGACGTTGAACCATGACGCGCGCACGCCGGGCGGGGACTTCGGGATGCCGAGCATCCACCAGCCGAGCAAGACTTGCGCGAGCAGCGCGGCAGCAAGGAGCCAGTGCAGCGCGATGGCGACGCGCGTATAGCGGCGAATGGCCGAGCACGAACGATCCGAAAGAGCCATGCGATGCGACATCCAAATGCCGCCTGCATGATGCCCCAAACGCGGGTGCGCTGTGTAAACTCGATCGCACTACAAGACCGCCGCGCGCCGGGAAACGCGCGGCAACGGGAGTGAATGCATCGTATTGCGATGCATTCGGGCGAATGGGGCCTGACGGATTTCCGCCAACGGAGAATCGATTGAGGCTTTTCGTCTTCGCCGCTGCGTTCGTTTCGCTCGCCGCCTTCGCGCAGCCGGGGCCGGCGCCCGCCGCCGACGGCCAGTGGGTGACGCCCGCGCGCAACCCGCAGTCCACGCGCTTTTCGCCGCTCGCCGACATCGACACCTCGAACGTCGCGCGGCTCAAGCCGGCCTTCACCATGCCGACGGGCGTCCTCAAGGGCCACGAGGCCGCGACCATCGTCGCCGGCAGCACGATGTACGTCGTCACGCCGTACCCGAACGCGGTGATCGCGCTGGACCTCACCCGGCCGGGCGCGAACGTGAAGTGGCGCTTCGAGGCCAGGCCCGATCCCGGTTCGCAAGGCGTGGCGTGCTGCGACGTCGTCAATCGCGGCGCGACCTACGACAAGGGACGCGTGTTCTTCAACACGCTGGACAACCAGACCATCGCGCTCGACGCGGACACGGGCGCGCAGCTGTGGCGCGCGAAGCTCGGCGAGATCAAGAAGGGCGAGAGCATGACGATGGCGCCGATCGTCGTGAAGGACAAGGTGCTGGTGGGCAACAGCGGCGGCGAATTCGGCGTGCGCGGCTGGCTCAAGGCGCTCGACGCCGCCACGGGCAAGGTGCTGTGGACCGCGTACAGCACGGGGCCGGACAAGGACGTGTTGATCGGCCCGAACTTCAAGCCCTATTACCCCCGCGACCGCGGCACGGACCTCGGCGTGAAGACCTGGCCGGGCGAGGCCTGGAAGATCGGCGGCGGCACCGTGTGGGGCTGGCTGTCGTACGACCCCGAGCTCGACCTCGTCATCTACGGCACCGCGAACCCCGGCCCGTGGAACCCGCACCAGCGGCCCGGCGACAACAAGTGGACGTCCACCATCTTCGCGCGCAAGCCCGACACCGGCGAAGCGGTGTGGGCGTACCAGAAGAGCCCGCACGACCTGCACGACTACGACGGCGTGAACGAGAACGTGCTCGTCGACCTCGACTGGCACGGCCAGCCGCGCAAGGTGCTGCTCGACCCCGACCGCAACGGCTACATGTACGTGATCGACCGCGCGACGGGCCAGGTGCTGTCGGCGAACCCGTTCGTGCACGTCACGACGTCGCTCGGCGTGGACCTGCAGACGGGGGCGCTGCGCTACAACCCCGACAAGGACGAGACGCCCGGCCACGTCACGCGCGACATCTGCCCCGCGTCGCCGGGCGGCAAGGACTGGCAGCCGTCCGCGTGGTCGCCGCGCACGAAGCTGCTGTACATCCCCCACCAGAACCTGTGCCAGGACGCCTCGCCCGGCGAGGTGAGCTACATCGCCGGCACGCCGTACGTCGGCATGGACATCAAGATGTATGCGGGCCCCGGCGGCTTCCGCGGCTTCCTGACCGCATGGGATCCCGTGCAGGGCAAGCCGGCGTGGCAGGTGCACGAGCACTTCCCGGTGTGGAGCGGCGCGCTGGTCACCGCCGGCGACGTCGTGTTCTACGGCACGATGGACGGCTGGTTCAAGGCCCTCGATGCGAGGAGCGGCAAGCTGCTGTGGCAGTACCAGGCCGTCTCCGGAATCATCGGCCAGCCGGTGAGCTATCGGGGGCCGGACGGCAAGCAGTACATCGCGGTGCTGGCGGGCGTCGGCGGCTGGGCGGGAGCGATGGTCTCGGCCGACATGGACCCGCGCGACAAGTCGGGCGCCAACGGGTTCGCCAACGCGATGGCCGACCTGAAGGAGGCCACGAAGAAGGGCGGGATGCTCTACGTGTTCGCGCTCGACGGAGGCGCGAAGTGAAGCGACTCGTCGCCGCGGCGCTGGCATTCTGCTCGCTGCATTCGTTCGCGGCCGACGCGCTGCGCGTGTGCGCCGATCCCGACAACCTGCCGTTCTCGCGCGCCGACGGCAGCGGCTTCGAGAACCGCATCGCGCAGCTCATCGCCGACGACATGAAGCGGCCGCTCGAATACGCGTGGCTGCCCGACCGGCGCGGCTTCGTGCGCAAGACGCTCGGCGCGCAGCAGTGCGACGTGATCATCGGCGTGCCCGCGGGCTTCGAGCGCACCGCGACCACGCAGCCGTATTACCGCTCGACGTACGTGTTCGTCGAACGCGCCGATGCGCCGCCGGTGCACTCCTTCGACGATCCACGCCTGGCGTCGATGCGCATCGGCGTGCAATTGATCGGCAACGACCTGGCCGCCTCGCCGCCGGGCGCCGTGCTGGCGCGCCTGGGCGACATCGACAACGTGCGCGGCTACCCCATCGTGGGCGACACACCGTCGGCGCAGCGGGCGATCGACGCGCTCGAACGCGGCGAGATCGACGGCGCTTTCCTGTGGGGCCCGCAGGCGGGCTACTTCGCGCGGCACTCGGCCGTTCCGCTGCGCGTCGCCGCGCTGCCCGCGCCGGCCGGCGCGCATTTCGAATTCGCGATCGCGATGGGCGTGCGCCGCGGCGACGCGCAATTGCGCGAACGGCTCGCCGATTTCATTCGCCGCCGCCAGCCCGACATCGATCGCGTCCTCGCGGCGTACGGCGTGCCGCTCGTGGAGAAGGCGCAGCCATGAGGCGCCTCGTCGTCACCGCGGTTGCCGCGCTGTCGCTCGCCGCGTGCGAACGCGAGGCGCGCCGCTTCGATGCGCCGACGCACAACCAGACGCCCGTCGAAGAGGCCAGCCGCACGTCCAGCAACCAGCCCGCGCTGCCGCTGCAGGGCAAGGTCCGCGCCGCGCTGCGCGACGCGAGCCCGTACGACGACAACGCGTACGCGGTGAACCAGGGCAAGCGCCTGTACCGCTGGTACAACTGCAACGGCTGCCATTCGATGGGCGGCGGCGGCATCGGCCCCGCGCTGATGGACAGCGAATGGAAATACGGCGGCGACCCCGCCAGCATCTTCAACTCGATCATGCAGGGCCGCCCCGAAGGCATGCCTTCGTTCGGCGGCCACATCCCGGAAGACCAGGTCTGGCAGATCGTCGCCTACGTGCGCTCGATGGGCGGGCAGCTGCGCAAGGACGTCGCGCCCAGCCGCGGCGACACGCTCTATTCCGGCAACCCCGAGAACGCGCGCGACAAGCAGCCGATCGAGGCTCAACAACCCGACGTTCCCGCTTCAGGAGGAGCCCGCCCGTGACACCGATGATGAGCCTGTTCCTGCGCTGCCTGCTGGCGGTCGTGCTCATGCTCGTGCTGTGGTCGCTCGCCGACTACACGATGGCGGCGACACCCG
>DATBPW010000503.1:0-9185 GCA_036561125.1 Ramlibacter sp.
GATCGTCGACAAGAACTGGCACCACGTCACGCGCGTTGCCGATCGCAACGTTGTGCTGGCCAAAGGCGAAGTGGTGTTCGCCGGAACGTCCGATGAGCTGCGCGCGCAACCCGCCGTGCTCGAGCGATACCTAGGCGTGTAGCGCCGATCGCGCTGACGAGCAACTTGTTCACGCCGCGGCCGCGGCCGAGTCGAAGCTTGTCGACGTTGCTGTAATTCCTGCACTCGGCGGCAGGTAGTTCATGTGCCGCCCGCGGCGTCAGCGCGCATTCGCGCGACGTGTAGGCGCGGGCCTACGCCGCGACGTCAACGCTTCCTGCAAAGCTCTCCCATAGCGCGCACCAGAATCCATCGCTCCAGACGGCGGAGACATGGGCGAGCACACCAGCACAAGGACGGGCAACGGCAGCGCTGCGGCATGGCGCGGCGCGCATCACCATCGGCAATTCGAGGCGATGGGCGCGCACGCGACCGAGCGCGGCACGCACTTCGCGGTGTGGGCGCCGAACGCGCGCTTCGCCGGCGTCATCGGCTCGTTCAACGGCTGGAACTGCCAGCCCCTGCACCGCATCGACGACGGCACCGGCCGCTGGATGGGAACCGTCGAATCCGCCCGGCCCGGCGATTACTACAAGTACCGCATCCAGGACGTGCACGGGCACTGGATCGACAAGGCCGATCCGTACGCGTTCCGCGCCGAGCATCCGCCGGGCACCGCGTCGCAGGTGTGGGACCTGTCGCACGCATGGGGCGACCGCGAGTGGATGGCGCGCCGCGGCGAGCAACAGTCGCATCGTGCGCCGATGTCGATCTACGAAGTGCACCTCGGCTCGTGGCAGCGCGAGGAAGACGGCCGCTTCCTGAACTACCGCGACATCGCGCGGCGGCTCGCGACGCACTGCCACAACATGGGCTTCACGCACGTGGAGCTGCTGCCCATCACCGAGCACCCGTTCTACGGCTCGTGGGGCTACCAGACCACCGGCTACTTCGCGCCGACGGCGCGCTACGGCACACCGCAGGATCTGATGGTGCTCGTGGACACGCTGCACCAGAACGGCATCGGCGTGATCCTCGACTGGGTCGCCTCGCACTTCCCGTCCGACGCGCACGGCCTCGCGCGCTTCGACGGCACCGAGCTGTACGAGCACGCCGATCCACGCCAGGGCTTCCATCCGCAGTGGCGCAGCCTCATCTTCAACTACAGCCGCTACGAGGTCCGCGATTTCCTGATCAGCAACGCGATCTTCTGGCTCGAGAAGTACCACTTCGACGGGTTGCGCGTGGATGCGGTCGCGTCGATGCTGTACCTCGACTTCGCGCGCAATCCGGGCGAGTGGATCCCGAACCAGTACGGCGGCAACCAGAACCTCGAAGCCGTCCACTTCCTGCAGGACCTGAACTCCGCGGTCTACGCGCAGTTCCCCGACGTGCACATGATCGCCGAGGAGTCCACGGCGTGGCCCGGCGTGACGCGGCCCGTGCACCACGGCGGCCTGGGCTTCGGCATGAAGTGGAACATGGGCTGGATGAACGACACGCTGCGCTACATGGCGCGGCCGCATTTCTTCCGGCGCTGGCACGGCGACGACATCCGCTTCTCGTCGGTGTACGCCTTCTCCGAGAACTACGTGCTGCCGCTGTCGCACGACGAGGTCGTGTACGGCAAGGGCAGCTTGCTGGCGCGCCAGCCCGGCGACGACTGGCAGCGCTTCGCCGGCCTGCGCACGTTGTACGGCTACATGTGGGCGCACCCGGGCAAGAAGCTGCTCTTCATGGGCGGCGAGTTCGCGCAGTTCGAAGAGTGGCACCACGAGCGCACGCTCGACTGGCACCTGTGGGCGCGCCCTTATCACTGCGGCGTGGCGCGCTGGGTCGCGGACCTCAATGCCGCCTACCGCCGCATTCCCGCGCTGCACGTGCACGACTTCGACAGCGTCGGCTTCGACTGGCTGCCGCTCGCGCACCCCGACCCCGACATCCTCGCGTTCGTGCGGCGCGGCGACCCCGAGCAGCCGCGCGCGATCGCGGTCGTCAACATGACGCCGCAACCTCGCTACGGGCTGAAGCTGGGCGTGCCGCGCGCGGGCGCCTGGCACGAAATCCTCAACAGCGATGCGGCGGTGTACGGCGGCAGCGGCGTGGGCAACCTCGGCCGCGCCTTCGCCGAGCCCACGCCGCTGCACGGGCAGCCCGCCACGCTCGCGTTCACGCTGCCTCCCCTGGCCATGCTTCTCTTCTCAGAACAACCTCATGACTTGTCGTCCCCCCTCAACGGAGTTGTCCATGCCCGCCACTAGAAACGTCCTGGCATTCGTCATGGCCGGCGGTGAAGGCTCGCGCCTGCACCCCCTCACCGCCAACCGTTGCAAACCGGCCGTTCCGTTCAATGGCAAGCACCGCATCGTCGATTTCGTGCTGTCCAACCTCGTCAACTCGGAGATCTATTCGACCTACCTGCTGGTGCAGTACAAATCGCAGTCGCTGATCGAACATGTGCGCCAGACCTGGACGATGGCTCGCTTCATGCCGCAGCAGTTCATCACCGTCGTGCCGCCGCAGATGCGCAACGGCCCGGAATGGTTCCAGGGCACGGCCGATGCGATCTACCAGAACATCTTCCTGATCGAAAGCTTCAAGCCCGACATCGTCGCGGTGTTCGGCGCCGACCACATCTACCGCATGGACGTGCGCCAGATGATCGACTTCCACGTGCGCACCGGCGCGCACGCGACCGTCGCGACGCTGCCGGTGCCCCTCGCGCAGTGCGACCAGTTCGGCATCGTCGACACGGACGAGCACCACCGCATCGTCGAGTTCAGGGAAAAGCCGCGCTCGGCGCGCCCGATGCCGGGCCGGCACACGCACGCGCTCGCGTCGATGGGCAACTACATCTTCGACACCGACGTCCTGCTGGAGCAGCTGCACCGGATGCACGAGCAGCACACGAGCGATTTCGGCAAGCACATCCTGCCGAGCATGGTGAAGTCGCACCGCCTGGCCGCCTACGACTTCGACACGAACATCATCCCCGGCGTCGAGCCGTACGAGGAGCACGGCTACTGGCGCGACGTCGGCACGATCGACGCCTACTTCGACGCGCACTTCGACACGCTCGGCGCGGCGCCGCGCTTTCGCATGACCAACCGCCAGTGGCCGATCTACGCCAGCCCCGACCAGACCGAGTCGGCGCAGATCGAGAACGGCGTGATCAACCGCTCCGTCGTCGGCAGCGGTAGCATCGTGGACGGGGCGAGGCTCGACCACGCGATGCTCAGGCGCTCGGTAATCGTCGAGCGCGCGGCCCGGCTGGAGCACTGCATCATCATGGAACGTTCGCGCATCGGGCCCGGCGCGCAAGTGCGCCGCGCCATCATCGACCAGGACAACGACGTGCCGGCGGGAGTGCGCATCGGCTTCGACCTGGAGGAGGACCGCCGCCGCTTCCACGTCACCGACAGCGGCATCGTCGTCGTCCCGGCGGGCTACTTCCCGCCACGCGCGCGCGCGGCTTCGTTCGCCAAGGCGCATGCGGCCGCGAGCGAACGGGCGCCGGCCCTGCCCGAGGCCGCCGAGCCACGGATCGAGGTGCCTGCATGACGGCTCGGGCCGTCACCCCCAAGCCCCACGCCGCCCGCCGTCATTCGTCCGCCGACTCCGCGGCGGCCCACCGCCGCGAACACGGCCAGCCGTGGCCGCTCGGTGCGACGCTGCAAAGCGGCGGCGTCAACTTTGCGCTGTTCTCCAGCGTGGCCGAGAAGGTGGAGTTGTGCCTGTTCGATTCGACGGGCACGCGCGAGCTGGAGCGCATCGCGCTGCCTTGCCGCACGGACGACATCTGGCACGGCTTCGTGCCGGGCGTGCAGGCCGGCACGCGTTACGGCTATCGCGTGCACGGACGCTACGATCCCACAGCGGGCCTGCGCTGCAACGCGCACAAGCTGCTGCTCGACCCGTATGCGCGCGCGCTCGACCGTGTGCTGCATGGCGCGGGTTGGCAATACGCGTACAAGCTCGGCAGCCCCGAGCGCGACCTGAAAATCGACACGGTCAACAACGCGTCCGGCGCCGCGAAGTGCGTCGTGGTCGACCCGGCTTTCGACTGGGGCGACGACCGCCCGCCGCGCATCCCGATGCAGGACACGGTGTTCTACGAAACGCACGTGCGCGGCTTCACGATGCAGATGGACGAGCTGCCGCCGGGCATCCGCGGCACGTTCGCGGGCCTCGCGAGCGAGCCCGCCATCGCGCACTTCCGCAAGCTGGGCATCACGTCGGTCGAATTGCTGCCGGTGCAGGCGTTCAACGACGAGCGCCGGCTGGTCGACATGGGCCTGGCCAACTACTGGGGCTACAACACCGTCGGCTTCTTCGCGCCCGAGCCGCGCTACTGCCTGGGCAACGACTTCAACGATTTCCGCCGCATGGTGAAGGCGCTGCATGCGGCCGGGCTGGAAGTCATCCTCGACGTCGTCTACAACCACACCTGCGAGGGCAATCATCTCGGACCGACGCTGTCGTTCAAGGGCATCGATACCCCGTCCTACTACCGCCTCGCCGAGGACCACCGGCACATGATGGACTTCACCGGCACGGGCAACACGCTCGACGTGAGCCACCCGATGACGCTGCGCCTCGTGATGGACAGCCTGCGCTACTGGGTCGAGGAGATGCACGTCGACGGCTTCCGCTTCGACCTCGCGCCGGCGCTCGCGCGCAACGGCGCGGGCGCATTCGACCATCGCTCGCCGTTCCTCACCGCCGTGGCGCAGGACCCGGTGCTGCGCCACGTGAAGCTGGTCGCCGAGCCGTGGGATGTCGGTCCCGGCGGTTACCAGGTCGGCGGCTTTCCGCCGGGCTGGTCGGAGTGGAACGGACGCTATCGCGACACCGTGCGCGATTTCTGGCGCGGCACGGATTCCGCGGTGCCCGACTTCGCCGCGCGCCTGTGCGGCTCGGCGGACATCTACGGCCCCGGCCGCCGGCCGCCGACCGCGAGCGTCAACCTGGTCACCGTGCACGACGGCTTCACGTTGCACGACCTCGTGTCGTACAACGAGAAGCACAACGAGTCGAACGCCGAAGACAACATGGACGGCGAGAGCCACAACCGCAGCTGGAACTGCGGCTTCGAGGGCCCGACGGAAAATCCCGGGATCGTGGCCCTGCGCGAGCGGCAGAAGCGCAACTTCCTCACGACCCTGTTCGTGTCGCGCGGCGTGCCGCTGCTGCTGGGCGGCGACGAGATGGGCCGCACGCAATGCGGCAACAACAACGCGTACTGCCAGGACAACCCGATCAGCTGGTTCGACTGGACCGGGGAGCACACGTCCGATCCGTTGATCCCGTTCGTGCGCGCGTTGATCGACCTGCGGCGTGAGCTGCCGGTGCTGCGCGCGAACCGCTGGTACACGGGCGAGGAGGACGAGCAAGGCCGCCGCGACATCGGCTGGTACAGCGTGTGGGGCCTGCCGATGACCGAGGAGGAATGGACCGATCCCAAGGTGCGCGTGATCGCCGCGCTGGTCGACGGCCGCTTCGTCGACGGCGCGGCGTGCGACAGCGTGCTGCTGCTGTTCAATGCGTCGCCCGAAGCCGTGTCGTTCACCCTGCCGCAGACACCGGCCGCGGCGGGCGAATGGCACGTGAGGATAGACACCTCGGACGACGCGAGCCTGCGCGAACGACGACGCGTGCCGGCGGCGGAAAAGTTCGAGTTGCCCGCGCATGCGATGGCGGTGCTCACGCATCCGGTGAAAGGCTCCGGCGATGCGGTGCCGTCATGAGATGCCGTTCGGCGCCGCGCCGCGTCCCGGCGGCGGTGTGCTGTTCCGCCTGTGGGCCCCGGCGGCGCGGCAAGCCGATGTCGCGACGTACGCCAGCGCGGGCGGCGCGAGGCCGGTGATGCATCCGGCCGAGTGCGATGCGCAAGGCTGGTGGGAATGCACGGTGGAAGAAGCAGCGCCGGGCACGCTGTACCAGTGGCGCATCGACGGCGAATTGCTCGTGCCCGACCCCGCGTCGCGTCAGAACCCGTACGGCGTGTTCGCGCCCAGTGCCGTGGTCGACCCGTTGCAGTTCGAATGGGACGGTGGCTGGCGCGGCCGGCCGTGGAACGAAGTCGTGCTGTACGAGCTGCACGTCGGCGCATTCACGCCCGAAGGCACGTTTGCCGCGGCGTGCGAGAAGTTGCGCTCGCTGTGCGATCTCGGGATCACCGCGGTCGAGCTCATGCCGGTGGCGGATTTCCCCGGCCGCTTCGGTTGGGGCTACGACGGCGTGCTGCCGTTCGCGCCGCACGGCACGTACGGCACGCCCGACCAGCTCAAGCACTTCATCCAGGAAGCCCACCGCCTCGGCATGATGGTGTTCATGGACGTCGTGTACAACCACTTCGGCCCTTCGGGAAATTTCCTCGGCCGCTACGCGCCGCAGTTCTTCTCCGAAACGCATTCGAGCCCGTGGGGCGCGGCGATCAACTTCGACGGGCCGGCTTCGAACGTGGTGCGCGACTTCTTCATCCACAACGCGCTCTACTGGGTCAACGAGTACCGCATCGACGGCTTGCGGCTCGATGCGGTGCACGCGATCATCGACAAGGGCCGGCCGCACATCCTCGAGGAGATCTCGCGGGCGGTGCGCGAGTCGGCGCACGGGCGCCACATCCACCTCGTGCTGGAGAACGAGGACAACAACTACGAGCGCCTCGCGAACGGCCCGCAGCCGGGCCGCTACGACGCGCAATGGAACGACGACTTCCATCACGTCGTCCACGTCGCGCTCACCGGCGAGACGCAGCGCTACTACCACGACTACGGCGACGAGCCGCTCAACCAGCTGGCGCGCTGCCTCGCAAACGGCATGTTGTACGAGCCGTCGAAGCGGCGCGAGGGCGGCGCGCGAGTCGACCCGCGCGAAGCGCCGCCCCAGCCGCTCGGCGCGCTCGTGAATTTCGTCCAGAACCACGACCAGACCGGCAACCGCCCGTTCGGCGAACGCCTGCGCGAACTTGTCCCACCCGGCGCGGCCCCGCTTGCCACGCTGCTCGCGCTGCTCACGCCTGCGATCCCGATGCTGTTCTTCGGCGAAGAGTCCGGGTCGGCCACGCCCTTCCTTTATTTCGCCGACTGGGAAGGCGACCTGCGTGACGCGGTGCGCGCGGGCCGCCAGCGCGAATTCGGTCACGTGGCCGCGGGCCGCGAGTTGCCCGACCCGTGCGACGAAGAAACCTACGCGGCCTCGCACCCCGACGACGCGCAGCAGGACAGCGAGGAAGGCCAGCGCTGGCGCGAAATGGTTCGAGATGCGCTGCACGTGCGCAAGATGCACTTCGCGCCGCGCCACGCCCTGCTCTCGCACGGCCGGCACACCGCGCATCGCGTCGGCGAAACCGGCATCCAGGTGTGCTGGCGCTACGACGAAGGCGTGGCAATCGTCCTGCAATTGAACGTCGGCGCACAGCCGCTTGCGGTCAACGAGCCGCTCGCCGAGATCATCGAGCCGCGAGAGCTGCACGCGCATGCGTGGCCCGCGGGGACTGCGCTGGACACTTGGCCCGCGTGGTCGGCGCGGTGGTGGATGGGCGCGCAGGCATGAGCACCGCGCCGGACATCGCCGCGCTGTGCGAGCGCTGCGGCGTCGCGCCGCGTTACAGCAGCTTCTGGGGCGAGGACAAGCCAGTCGGCGAAGCGACGCTGCGGCGCGCGCTCGCGGCGATGGGCGTATCGCAGGATCACGCGCCGCCCGCACGCGACGACGAGTGGCCGCGCGTGCGTGTCGCGGCGGAGCACACCACGCATTCGATTCGCTGGCGAGGTGCGACGTCCACCGGGATGTGGCACCTGCGGCCGGTCGACGCGGAGAAGAGCGCGCAGCCGCGCAAGGGCGAACTGCATTCGAGCGGCGAAGTGCGCAGCATCGAATTGCCCGCCGACCTCGAACGCGGTTATTGGCAGCTCGACGCCGGCTCGGGCGAGCAGTGCCTTGTCATCGTCGCGCCGCAACGCTGCTGGACTCCGCCTGCGCTGCAAGCGGGCGAGCGCTGGTGGGGGCTGACGATCCAGCTCTACGCGCTGCGCTCGAGCCACGACTGGGGCATCGGCGATTTCGGCGATTTGCGGCGGCTGGTGGAGATCGCATCGCGGCAGGGTGCATCATTCATCGGCCTGTCGCCGCTGCATGCGCTCTTCCCGCACCGGCCCGAGGTCGCGAGCCCGTACAGCCCTTCGAGCCGCAATGCGCTCAACCCGATCTACATCGACGTGCAGTTGCTGCTCGACCAGGGCGGTTGCCGCGACGCCGCGGTCCATGTGAACTCGGACGCATTCCAGGAGCGCCTGCACGCGCTGCGCGAGACGGAACTGGTCGACTACGCCGGAGTCGCTGCCGCGAAGGAGCAAGTGCTGCTGATGCTCTGGCGGCACTTCGAGGCGAAGGAACTCGGCCGCCACACCGCGCGCGCAGCGCAGTTCGAGGCATTCGCCCAGGCACGCGAGCAGACGCTCGGCCGGCATGCGCTGTTCGAAGCGTTGCAGGCGCATTTCTTCGCGCGCGATGCCGGCGTGTGGGGCTGGCCCGCATGGCCCGCGGAATATCGCGACATCGACGCCGATTGCGTGAAGGCGTTCGCACGCGAGCATGCGTCCGAGGTGCGCTTCCGCCTGTGGCTGCAGTGGGTCGCGGAGCTGCAGCTGGAAGGCGTGCAGCGCTACGCGCGCAGCCGCGGCATGGGCCTGGGGCTGTACTGCGACCTCGCGGTCGGCTCCAACGAGGGCGGTGCCGAAACGTGGGTGCAGCCGGGTCTCTACGCGCTGGGCATGCACGTGGGCGCCCCGCCCGATCCGCTCAACGCGCTCGGGCAGGACTGGGGCCTGCCGCCTGTGAACCCCGTCGCGCTGCACGACGCGCGCTTCGCGCCGTGGATCGAAACCGTCCGGGCGAACATGCGGCACGCGGGCGCGTTGAGGCTCGACCACGTGATGAGCCTGATGCGGCTGTTCTGGATCGCGGACGGCGACGGCACCTACGTGAGCTACCCGCTCGATGAGATGCTCGGCATCCTCGCACTGGAAAGCCATCGCCACGAATGCATGGTGATCGGCGAGGACCTTGGCAACGTCGCACCGCGCATGCGCGAGGCGATGGCCGCACATGCGCTGCTGTCGTACCGGCCGCTGCTGTTCGAG
>DATBPW010000504.1:0-3168 GCA_036561125.1 Ramlibacter sp.
TTCACGTCCCAGCCCGCGTCGCCCTTGCCGACGAACGAGCCGCGGCCGTGGAAGAACGTCACCTTGTTCTTCTTGAACAGGAACTGGATGCCGTCGTTGTTCTGCTTCACGACGCCGTCCTTGCGCGCGAGCATCTTCGCGACGTCGATCTCCAGCCCCGACACCTTGATGCCGTGGTCGCCGAAGTGCTTCGCGGCTTCCTCGTAGTTCTCGGACGACTGCAGCAGCGCCTTCGAGGGGATGCAGCCCACGTTCGTGCACGTGCCCCCGAGCGCGGGCTTGCCGTCCTTGTTCTTCCACTCGTCGATGCACGCAGTGTTGAACCCGAGCTGCGCCGCGCGGATTGCGGCGATGTAGCCGCCGGGACCGCCGCCGATGACGACGACGTCAAATTGCTTTGCCATCAACTGCTCCTCAAATATCGAAGAGGAGCCGGGCCGGATCTTCCAGCGCTTCCTTCATCGCGACGAGGCCCAGCACGGCTTCGCGCCCGTCGATGATGCGGTGGTCGTAGCTCATGGCCAGGTAGTTCATCGGGCGGATGACGACCTGCCCGTTCTCGACCACGGCGCGGTCCTTCGTCGCGTGCACGCCGAGGATCGCCGACTGCGGCGGGTTGATGATCGGCGTCGACAGCATCGAGCCGAACACCCCGCCGTTGGAGATCGAGAACGTGCCGCCGGTGAGCTCCTCGAGCCCGAGCTTGCCGTCGCGCGCCTTCGCGCCGAACTCCGCGATCTTCTTCTCGATGTCGGCGAACGACATCTGGTCGCAGTTGCGCAGGATCGGCACGACCAGGCCGCGCGGCGAACCGACGGCGATGCCGATGTCGAAGTAGCCGTGGTAGACGATGTCGTTGCCGTCGATGCTCGCGTTGATGATCGGGTACTTCTTGAGCGCGTGCACCGCGGCCTTCACGAAGAAGGACATGAAGCCGAGCTTCACGCCGTGCTCTTTCTCGAACCGCTCCTGGAACTTCTTGCGCATCTCCATCACCGGCGCCATGTTCACTTCGTTGAAAGTGGTGAGGATGGCGTTGGTCGCTTGCGATTGAAGCAGGCGCTCCGCGACGCGCGCCCGCAGGCGCGTCATCGGCACGCGCTGCTCGGGACGATTGCCCAGGTCCGGCGCACCGACCGGCGCCGCAACTTGCGGCAGCGCCTTCGGCAGCGGGATCGGCGCCGGCACCGGAGCCGTCGCGGCCGGCTTCGCGCCGCCCGCGAGCGCGCCGATGACGTCGCCCTTGGTCACGCGGCCATCGCGGCCCGTGCCTTGCACAGAGCCGGGCGCCATCTGGTTGTCGGCCATCATCTTCGCGGCCGCGGGCATCGCGATGTCGCCCTTGGTGCCGCCCGCAGGCGCGGACGCTTGCGCAGGAGCGGCAGGCGGCGTGGCCGCGGCAGGCTTCGCGGCAGCGGACGCGGCCGCAGCCTTGCCTTCGGTGTCGATGCGCGCGATCAACTGTTCGGCCGCGACAGTCGAGCCATCGGGCTGCACGATCTCGGCCAGTGTGCCTGCTGCCGGCGCGGGCACTTCGAGCACGACCTTGTCGGTTTCGATCTCGATCAGGATTTCATCGAGCGCGACCTGTTCGCCCGCCTTCTTCTTCCATTGCAGCAGCGTTGCTTCGGCAACCGATTCGGACAGTTGCGGGACCTTCACGTCCACGAGAGCCATTTTTTTGTTTTCCTGATTATTTGGTGAGGACGAAGCCCTTGAGCTTGCCGAACGCCGCGTCGACCAGCGCCTTTTGCTGCTCGACGTGCAGGTGCGCATAGCCTACGGCGGGCGACGCGGACGCAGGGCGGCCGGCGTAGCCGAGCTTTTGCCCCTCGGCCATGTTCTCGTGGATGTTGTGCTGGATGAAGAACCACGCGCCCTGGTTCTGCGGCTCGTCCTGGCACCACACGATCTCGCCGACGTTCGGGTACTTCTTCAGCTCGGCCGCGAACACCTTGTGCGGGAACGGATAGAGCTGCTCCACGCGCACGATGGCCACGCTTTCGTCGCCCTTTTCGTCGCGCTTCTTCGCAAGGTCGTAGTAGACCTTGCCCGAGCACACGACGAGGCGCTTGACCTTGTCGGCCTTGAGCTCCTTGTGCTCGGGGATCACGGTCTGGAAACCGCCGCGCGTGAACTCGGAAAGCGGCGAAGTCGCATCCTTGTGCCGCAGCAGCGACTTGGGCGTCATGATCACGAGCGGCTTGCGCAGCGGGCGGATCATCTGCCGGCGCAGCACGTGGAAGATCTGGCTGGCCGTGGTCGGCTGGCACACCTGGATGTTCGTGTCGGCCGACAGCTGCATGAAGCGCTCGAGGCGCGCCGAGCTGTGCTCGGGGCCCTGGCCTTCATAGCCGTGCGGCAGCATCAGCGTGATGCCGTTGACGCGGCCCCACTTCACTTCGCCGGACGCGATGAACTGGTCGATCACCACCTGCGCGCCGTTGGCGAAATCGCCGAACTGCGCTTCCCAGATCACCAGCGTGTTCGGGTCGTTGGACGCATAGCCGTACTCGAAGCCCAGCACCGCCTCCTCGGACAGGATCGAGTCGATGACGACGAACGGTGCCTGGTTCTCGGCGACGTTCTGCAGCGGCACGTAGGTGCCTTCGTTCCACTTCTCGCGCGCCTGGTCGTGCAGCACCGCGTGGCGGTGCGTGAACGTGCCGCGCCCGCTGTCCTCGCCGGACAGGCGGATCGGGTAGCCGCTCGCGACGAGCGAGGCGAACGCCATGTGCTCGCCCATGCCCCAGTCGACGTTGACCTCGCCGCGGCCCATGGCCGCCCGGTCGTCGAGCACCTTGCGCACCAGCGGATGCGCGGCGAAGTCGGCGGGGAGCGTCGTGATGCGCTCGGCCAGGCGCTTCCACTCGGCCAGCGGGACCGCGGTGTCGGCGGCGTCCGTCCACTTCTTGCCGATGAACGGCGTCCAGTCGACGGCGTACTTGCTCTTGAAGTTGGTCAGCACCGGATCCACCGTGTGCTTGCCCGCGTCCATCGCCGCGCGGTACTCCTTGACCATCTCGTCGCCGAGGTGCTCGCCCAGGCCCTGCGCGGCGAGCTTGTCGGCATACAGCTTGCGCGTGCCCGGGTGCGCGCCGATCTTCTTGTACATCAACGGCTGCGTCAGCGCCGGCGTGTCCTGCTCGTTGTGGCCCAGCTTGCGGA
>DATBPW010000505.1:0-1693 GCA_036561125.1 Ramlibacter sp.
AGCTGGCGCAGTCGCTCGACGCCGCGGCGAAGAACATCCGCCATTGCAGCCGCTGCCACACGTTCACTGAAAGCGACGTGTGCGGGACGTGCCAGGACCCGCAGCGTGACGCGACGAAGCTGTGCGTCGTCGAGACGCCAGCCGACCAGGCGGCGGTGGAGCGCACGTCGGCGTACAAGGGGCTGTACTTCGTGCTGATGGGCAAGCTGAGCCCGCTCGACGGCGTCGGCCCGAAGGACATCGGCCTGGCCAAGCTGTTCGAGCGCGCCACCGACGGCACGGTGCAGGAAGTGATCCTCGCCACCAACTTCACGGCCGAAGGCGAAGCCACCGCGCACGTGATCGGCGAGGCGCTCAAGGCGCGCGGCCTGAAAGTGACGCGGCTCGCGCGCGGCGTGCCCGCCGGCAGCGAACTCGAATACGTGGACCTCGGCACGATCGCGCACGCGCTCGTGGACAGAAGGTAGGAGGAGCAGATCGTGTACCCCCATTTCACCATCGCCTACTGGTGCGTCTTCGTCGCGGCGATGCTGCCGTTCGCCTGCGCGTACATCGCGAAGGGGCCGGGCTTCGGCAAGCCGCGCAAGCAGGGCGGCTTCGACAACGCCAACCCGCGCGCGTGGCTCGCGAAGCAGACCGACTGGCAGGCGCGCGCCAACGCAGCGCAGGCCAACACGTTCGAGGCGCTGCCCTTCTTCATCGGCGCGGTCATCATCGCGCACCAGCTCAATGCCTCCCAGGGCATCGTCGACATCCTCGCGATCATCTTCGTGACGCTGCGTGTCATGTATATCGCGATGTATGTCGGCGACCTGCCGATGGTGCGTTCGGCGATCTGGGGGCTTGCGCTGCTCGTGAACGCGGGCATTTTCTTCGCCGGCTACCGCTGACGTTCCGCTGACGGCAGCGCGGTTCGTATAAACCCGCAGGGGATGTTCCCGATGCGGCCCGGGCGCCTGCTGACTACCCTCATCGCGAAATAACGAGAGGCCATCAGCATGCACAACAACATCATCACCCGCCGTACATTCGCCATCGGCGCCGCCGCCGCCGCGGCCGCCGTCGCGGCACCCGCGCTGCGCGCGCAGCCCAGGGTCGAAAAGTCGAAGCTCGCGCTCGCCGTGGGCGGCAAGTCGGCGTTCTACTACCTGCCGCTCACCATCTCCGAGCAGCTCGGCTACTTCAAGGACGAAGGGCTGGACGTCGAGATCTCCGATTTCGCCGGCGGCGCGAAGGCGCTGCAGGCATTGATGGGCAGCTCGGCCGACGTCGTCAGCGGCGCGTACGAGCACACGATCAACATGCAGGCGCGCAACCAGTTCATCCAGGAGATCGTCCTGATGGGCCGCGCGCCGCAGATCTCCGTCGGCGTGTCGACCAAGACGATGCCCGGCTACAAGAGCCTCGCCGACCTGCGCGGCAAGAAGATCGGCGTGTCGGCGCCGGGTTCGTCGACCAACATGGTCGCCGACCTGCTGCTGACGCGCGCCGGCGTGAAGCCCAGCGACGTGAGCTTCGTCGGCATCGGCACGTCGGCGGGCGCCGTCGCGGCCGTGCGGGCGGGCCAGGTCGATGCGATCTCCAACACCGACCCGATCATGACGATCCTCGAGCAGAAGGGCGAGATCAAGATCATCAGCGACACGCGCACGCTCAAGGGCACGCAGGAAGTGTTCGGCGGCCCGATGCCGGC
>DATBPW010000506.1:0-9235 GCA_036561125.1 Ramlibacter sp.
CGCATGCGCACCCAGCGCGGGATCTCCGCGCCGCACGCATCCGAGAAGCGCAACAGCTGCGACGAATTCGTGATCGGCATGATGCCCGGCACGACGTCGATCGCGAGGCCCAGCTTGCGCACGTCGTCGACGAAACGGAAATACGCGTCGGGGTTGAAGAAATACTGCGTGATCGCGGTGTGCGCGCCCGCGCGCACCTTGGCGGCGAACGCCTGGAGGTCCGTGTCGGGCGAGCGCGCCTGCGGATGCATTTCCGGGTAGCACGCCACGTCGATGCGAAACGTGTCGCCGCTCTCCGCCCGGATGAACGCGATGAGGTCGCTCGCGTACTGGAATTCGCCGCCGGTGCCGTAGCCGCTTGGCAAATCGCCGCGCAACGCGACGATGCGCTGGACGCCCATCGCCTTCAGCGCGGAGAGCGCGTCGCGCACCTTCCCTTTGGTCGCGCCGATGCACGACAGGTGCGACGCCGCATCGACGCCTTCCTTCAGGATTTCGGAGACCGTGTCGAACGTGCCCTGCTGCGTGGAGCCGCCGGCGCCGTAAGTGACGGAGCAGAACTCCGGCTTCAGTGCATACAGCTGCTGGCGCGCAGCCCGCAGTTTCGCCACGCCATCGGGCGTCTTGGGTGGGAAGAATTCGAGGCTCAGGTTCAGGCTCATGTGCGGGCCCTGCGTGAATGGATGAAGAATTCGCGGTTGCCGTCGCCGCCGGCGATGCCGCTCGCGAACCAGCCGCACACTTGCAGCCCGAGCGACGCGCAGCAATCGCGGATGCGTTGTTCGACTGTCGCGTACAGCGACGGGTCGGTGACGATGCCGCCCTTGCCGACCTGCGACGGCTGCAGTTCGAACTGCGGCTTGGCGAGCATCAACAGGTCGCCTTGCGGCTCGAGCAACGGCACGAGCGCGGGCAGCACGAGCGTCAGCGAAATGAACGACAGGTCCCCGACGATCACGTCGAACTCGCCGCCGACCTGCTCGCGCGTGAGTTCGCGCGCGTTGAGCTTTTCGATGGCGACGACGCGCGGGTCGCGGCGCAACTGCCCGTGCAGCTGGCCGTGGCCGACGTCGACACCGACGACGCGCGCCGCGCCGTGCTGCAACAGGCAATCGGTGAAGCCGCCGGTGGACTGGCCGACGTCGAGGCACGCCTTGCCACGCACGTCGACATGCGCAGCGCGCAGCGCGCCTTCGAGCTTGAGGCCGCCGCGCGAGACGTAGCGCGTCTCCGCGGCATCGAGCAACTCGATCTCGGCCTGCGGCGGGACCTCGTCGCCGTTCTTCGCGACGGCGCGCCAGCACTGCCGGTCGCGCCAGCGCACGCCCGACGCGATCAGGCGCTGCGCCTGCGACCGCGTCGCGGCGAGGCCGCGTTCGACGAGCAATTGATCTGCACGCATGTGCCCTCACCCCGGCCCCCTCCCAGCGGGAGAGGGAGCCAGTCAATAGCGGTACGTGTCGGGCTTGTACGGCCCTTCCTGCTTCACGCCGATGTACGCCGCCTGCGCTTCGCTCAGCTGCGTGAGCTGCGCGCCGAGCTTGGACAGCTGCAGGCGCGCGACTTTTTCGTCCAGGTGCTTGGGCAGCACGTACACCTTGCCGACCTGGTACTGGTCGCGCTTGGTGAACAGTTCGATCTGCGCGAGCGTCTGGTTGGCGAACGACGACGACATCACGTAGCTCGGATGGCCCGTGCCGCAGCCGAGGTTCACGAGGCGGCCCTTTGCCAGCAGGATGATCCGCTTCCTGTCGGGAAAGATCACGTGGTCGACCTGCGGCTTGATCTCTTCCCACTGGCACTTGGCTTCGAGCGACGCGACGTCGATCTCGTTGTCGAAGTGCCCGATGTTGCAGACGATCGCCTGGTCCTTCATCTTCTGCATGTGCGCGAAGGTGATCACGTCGCGGTTGCCCGTGGCCGTGACGAAGATGTCGGCCTTGTCGCACGCGTAGTCCATCGTGACGACGCGATAGCCTTCCATCGATGCCTGCAAGGCGTTGATCGGGTCGATCTCGGTGACCCACACCTGCGCGGACAGCGCGCGCAGCGCCTGCGCCGAGCCCTTGCCCACGTCGCCGTAGCCGCACACCAGCGCGACCTTGCCCGCGACCATCACGTCGGTGGCGCGCTTGATGCCGTCCACCAGCGATTCGCGGCAGCCGTAGAGGTTGTCGAACTTGCTCTTGGTGACCGAGTCGTTGACGTTGATGGCGCGGAACTTCAGCAAGCCCTTGTTCGCCATGTCGATCAGGCGGTGCACGCCCGTCGTCGTCTCCTCGGTCACGCCGAGGATCTCGCGCGCCTTGCGCGAATACCAGTTCGCGTCCTCGGCGAGCTTCTTGCGGATCGACGCGTACAGCACGCGCTCTTCCTCGCTCGAGTGCGTGTCGATCAGCGAAATGTCCTGTTCGCAGCGCTGGCCCAGGTGCATCAGCAGCGTCGCGTCGCCGCCGTCGTCCAGGATCATGTTCGGGCCTTCGCCGGACTGTCCCTTCGCGGCGAATTCGAAGATGCGGTGCGTGTAGTCCCAGTACTCCTCGAGCGATTCGCCCTTCTTCGCGAACACCGGCGTGCCGGCGACGGCGATCGCAGCGGCGGCGTGGTCCTGGGTCGAGAAGATGTTGCACGAGGCCCAGCGCACCTGCGCGCCGAGCGCCTGCAGCGTCTCGATCAGCACCGCGGTCTGGATCGTCATGTGCAGCGACCCGGCGATGCGCGCGCCCTTGAGCGGCTGCGCCTTCGCGTATTCCTGGCGGATCGCCATCAGGCCGGGCATCTCGGTCTCGGCGATGCGGATTTCCTTGCGGCCCCACTCGGCGAGCTTCGCATCGGTGATGACGAAGTCGCCCGCGGCGGGCTTGAGTACGGCGTTCATTCGTGGCTCCTTGCGTTTCGAGGTGCCACCGCCGTCGTGCGGGCGTAAAAAAACTCACCGCACTTCGGACAGTGGGTGAGCGTCGTTGCGGGGTTGACCGAGCCTGACACCGCGCGGGTGTTGCAACGCTCCTCGGATGCCGCCGATTCTAATAGGAATCGGGATGACCCGCGAAAGCGCGACACTCCGTCATTGCCGCCGCGCTCGACTGCGCTACAAGGATTCCATGGCCTCCACGCCCGCGACCACGCCGCCCATCGAGCCGATGCTCGCGAAGATCGCCGATGAGCTCCCGCCCGCCGACGGTTTCCTGTTCGAGCCGAAGTGGGACGGCTTTCGTGCGATCGTGTTCCGCAACGGCGACGAAGTTTTCATCCAGAGCCGCGACCTGCGGCCGCTCAACCGCTACTTCCCCGAACTCGAGCGCGCGTGCATCGAACGGCTGCCCAGGGGCTGTGTCATCGACGGCGAGATCGTCGTGGTGGGGCCGCGCGGCCTCGACTTCGATGCGCTCCAGCAGCGGCTGCATCCGGCGGCTTCGCGTGTCGCGAAACTCGCGAGCGCCACGCCCGCGTCGTTCGTCGCATTCGACCTGCTCGCCGCGGGTGGCCGGTCGACGATGCAACTGCCGCAGGCCGAGCGGCGCACGCGCCTCGAACGCCTGCTCGGCAGCGTGCATTCGCCGATCCACGTCACGCCGGTGACGCGCGATCGCGCGGTCGCGCAGGACTGGCTCGAGCGCTTCGAAGGCGCGGGGCTCGACGGCGTCGTCGCGAAATCGCAATCGGCGCCGTACCAGCCGGGCAAGCGCGCCATGCTGAAGATCAAGCACGCGCGCACGGCCGACTGCGTCGTCGCGGGCTTTCGCTGGTATCGCGACATGCAGGACGCCGTCGGTTCGCTGCTGCTCGGCCTCTACGACGATTCGGGCGTGCTGCATCACGTGGGCGTCACGTCGGCGTTCACGATGGCGATGCGCAAGAGCCTGCTGGAGGAGCTCGCACCGCTGCGCAACCACGCGCTCGAGGATCATCCTTGGGCCGGATGGGCCGAGACAACGGGCGACGCCACCACGCGCATGCCGGGCGGGCAGAGCCGCTGGAGCGCGGGCAAGGACCTGTCGTGGGAGCCGCTGAAGCCCGAGCGCGTTTGCGAGGTGAAGTACGACCACCTGCAAGGCGACCGCTTCCGCCACGCCGCGGTGTTCGTCCGGTGGCGCGAAGACAAGCCGGCGAAGGATTGCCGCTACGACCAGCTCGAGGTCGTCGCGCCGTTCGAACTGGAGAAGGTGTTCAAGGCGAAGAGCTAACCGGCAAGGCTGCCGCCGCTGGGGCACTTGCCGAAAAACGATAAATGATTTATCGTTTTTCGATATTCCCCGGGAGAGCCCATGGATCGCCTCGATTCCGCCGCGCTGCCCATCGCGCACACCGTGCTGCGCATCCTCATCGTGCTGAACTGGCTGTTCGGCGCGGGCATCCTCGTGCTCCTGGTCGCAATGATCGTTGCGCGCGACTGGACCTTCGCCGCGCTCGGTGTGCCGCCCGGCGCAACGCTGCCGCCCGTCGTGTTCGGCCTGCGCTCCATTGCGGCGCTCGGTTGGGTGGCGATCCCGCTCAATCACGTTGTCCTCTCGCGCCTGCTCGCGATGGTGAACACCGTGCGCGGCCGGGACCCGTTCGCCGCAGCCAATGCCGACCGGCTGCTCGCGGTCGCGTGGGCGCTGCTCGCATTGCAGGTGCTCGGCATGGCCATCGGCACGATCGGCAAGGCGGTCTCGGCGTACGTGCATCCGTTGCACCTCGACGCGGGGTTTTCCGTCAGCGGCTGGCTCGCGGTGTTGCTGGCATTCATTCTCGCGCGCGTGTTTGCCGAGGCCACGCACATGCGCGACGACCTCGAAGGGACCGTCTGAAGTGGCCATCGGCGTCAGGCTCGACGAGCTGCTGCACGAACGGCGGATGACCCTGACCGAGCTCGCGCAGCGGGTCGACATCACGCTCGCGAACCTGTCGATCCTCAAGACGGGCAAGGCGAAGGCGATCCGGTTCTCGACGCTCGAGGCGATCTGCGATGCGCTGCAGTGCCAGCCCGGCGACCTGCTCCAGTTCGAACCCGATGCGCGGCGCGGCCGGCGATCGCGCACCGCGTGATGCCGGTCAACTGCGCTTGCGGCGCCGTATCGGCTTTTGCGCCGGCACCGGGCAGCCCGCGTCGATGTTCTCCAGCGCCGCGGGCAGGCCGGCCAGTTCGAACTCGTGGCGCACGGTGCCCTGCGGCGTGACGGCGTGGATGCGCACCTTCCGGCTCGCCGAGAGCTTCGCGAAGTCGTCGCCGGTGAACGCGATCCCCTTCATGTCCTTCTCGGCGTCGGTGAGCGGCCGCTGCGCGCCCATCGGCTGGTCGTCGAACCCGAAGGCCACGGCCTGCACCTCGTCGGACGTCTGGATGACCAGCATGTCCTTGCTCAATTGCACGTGCGGGTTCGCGCGATAGAAGCCGGTGCAGGCCACGACGCTGCCGCCGTCGTGCACCGAGCGCACCACGAACCACGGCCCGCTGCGGAACACGGGCATGTTCGGGCGCTCCGGTGTCTGGGCGCACACGAGCGACGACACGAAGGCGGCTGCCAGCAATGCGTATCTCATGCGGGCGCATGCTAGCGCTTGCGGTGGTACGGGGGCCATGGGGCATCCCCTTGCCCCGCCTGCTCCTGCTTGGCCGAAAGTTCCAGCAATGCGCGCAAGGAACAAATCGTTGCATCGATGCCCGCATGCGGATCGCCGGATGTCGCGAAACGTTGCGGCACCGTACGCAGCGTGAAGTCCGCAGGGTCGCAGTCCTGCAGTTCCTTCCAGGTGACGGGCGTCGACACCCTTGCTTGCGCATTCGGCCGCACGGAATACGCCGAGCACACGGTGCGGTCCTTCGCGTTCTGGTTGTAGTCGATGAACACGCCGTGGCGTTCGCTCTTCCACCATGCGCTGGTCGCGAGCTTCGGCGCCCGCCGCTCCACTTCGCGTGCCAGCGCGAGCGCCGCGCGCCGCACTTCATCGAAACCCCAGTGGCGTTCGATGCGCACGAGCACGTGCACGCCGCGCGAACCCGACGTCTTCGGCCAGCCGACGAGCCCGAAATCGTCCAGCACTTCGCGCACGACATCCGCGACTTCCAGGATCTGCTTCCACTTCACACCCGGCACCGGGTCGAGGTCCACGCGCAGTTCGTCGGGATGCTCGAGATCGTCCGCGCGCACGGGATGCGGATGCAGCTCGATGCACGCGAGATTGGCCAGCCACGCGAGCGCCGCCGCATCGCGCGGCACGATCTCCTGCGCGGTGCGGCCCGAGGGAAAGCGGATCGTCGCGACCTCGATCCACTCCGGCCGCGCGGCCGGCACGCGCTTCTGGAAGAAGAACTCCTCGCCGATGCCGTTCGGGTAGCGCTTGAGGACGCACGGCCGCCCTGCCGCTCCGCGCAGCGCACCTTCGGCCACCGCGACGTAGTAGCGCGCGAGGTCCAGCTTCGTGACCCGCGCCTGCGCAATGAGGAGCTTCGACGGGTGCGTGATCGCCACCTCGCGGCCTGCGACCTCCAGCAGTTCCTGCTCGACTTTTGCCGCCATGCGATCAGCCTAGCCCGCGACACGGCAAAATACGGCCTGTCGTCACCGGCTGTCAGCGACAGCCTCCGGAGCTTTCCCTTGTCTGCCTCGCCCTACGCCGCAGAAGTCCGGCGCCGCCGCACCTTTGCCATCATCTCGCACCCCGATGCGGGCAAGACCACGCTCACGGAAAAGCTGCTGCTGTTCTCGGGTGCGATCCAGATCGCCGGCGCGGTGAAGGGGCGCAAGGCCTCGCGCCACGCGACCAGCGACTGGATGGAGATCGAAAAGCAGCGCGGCATCTCGGTCGCGTCGTCGGTGATGCAGATGCTCTACCGCGACGACGTGATCAACCTGCTCGACACGCCGGGCCACAAGGATTTCTCCGAAGACACGTACCGCGTGCTCACTGCCGTGGATTCGGCGCTGATGGTGATCGACGCCGCGAACGGCGTGGAAGCGCAGACGCGGCGCCTGATCGAAGTCTGCCGCCAGCGCGACACGCCCATCATCACGTTCGTCAACAAGATGGACCGCGAGGTGCGCGAGCCGCTGGACATCCTCGATGAAGTGGAACGCGAACTGGGCATGCCGTGCGTGCCGATGACCTGGCCCGTCGGCAAGGGCAAGACGTTCGGCGGCATCATGAACCTGCGCACGCAGGCGATGACCGTCTTCGATGCCGGCAGCGAACGGCGGCCCCAGGATTTCGAGACGATCGCGCTGTCGAATGCCGAGCGGCTGAAGGAGCGCTTCGGCGCCGAGTACGAGCACGCCGCCGAGGGCATGGAGCTCGCGGCCGGCGCATCGCCGGAGTGGAACCACGACGCCTTCCTCGCCGCGAAGCAGACGCCGGTGTTCTTCGGCTCGGCCGTGAACAACTTCGGCGTGATGGAAGTGCTGGATGCGCTGGTGGATCTCGCGCCGTCGCCGCGCCCGCGCACGAGCCAGCTCGTGGTCAACAGGCAGGTGCAGGAAAAGGTCATCCAGCCCGACGACACGAATTTCGCCGGCGTGGTGTTCAAGGTGCAGGCCAACATGGATCCGTCGCACCGCGACCGGATCGCGTTCGTGCGCATGGCGTCGGGCAAGTACACGCCCGGCATGAAGCTCAAGGTGCAGCGCACGGGCAAGGAGTTGCGGCCGACTTCCGTCGTCACCTTCCTGTCGCAACGGCGCGAAGCCGTCGATGAAGCGTATGCGGGCGACATCATCGGCTTCACCACGCACGGCGGCGTGCAGCTCGGCGACACGATCACCGACGGCGCGAACCTGCAGTTCACGGGCCTGCCCTTTTTCGCACCCGAGCTGTTCCAGACCGTGATCCTGAAGAATCCGCTGCGCACGAAGCAACTGCAGCAGGGGCTCGCGCAGCTCGGCGAGGAAGGCGCGATCCAGGTGTTCCGGCCCGAGATCGGCGGACCGATGCTGCTCGGTGCGGTCGGGCAACTGCAGTTCGAAGTGGTGCAGCACCGCCTGAAGACCGAGTACGACGCCGACGTGCGCCTGGAGTCCTGCCAGTACACCGGCGCGCGCTGGATCACCGCCGATTCGCCCGAACAATTGCGCGAATTCACCGCGGCCTACCCGCAGCGCATGGCGCTCGATGCGGCCGATGCGCTGGCGTTCCTGTGCACATCGCCGTACGACGTGCGCCTGGCGCAGGAGCGCTTCCCGAAGATCCATTTCCATCCGCTGCGGGAACACGCGGGCCTGGCCCTGCACGGCGCGTCATGAACAATGCGGTGATGCAGCCGCTCGATACGATGCCGCGCGACACGGCCGCGCGCATCCACACGCTCTTCTCCGACATCGACGACACGCTGACGACGCACGGCAAGCTGACGGTCGAAGCCTATGCCGCGCTCGAGGCGCTGCAACGCGCCGGCATTCGTGTCGTCCTCGTCACCGGCCGGCCCGCGGGCTGGTGCGACCCCATCGCGCGCATGTGGCCGGTCGATGCGGTGATCGGCGAGAACGGCGCGTTCTTCATGTGGCACGACGCGGACGCGCACAAGCTGCGCGCGCGCCATGTGTTCGACGAAGCCACGCGTGCCGCGAACAGCACGCGCATGCAAGCGGTGCGCGATCGCATCCTGCGCGAAGTGCCGGGGGCCGCGATCGCGTCGGACCAGTTCTGCAGGCTCTACGACATCGCCATCGATTTCTGCGAGGACGTGCCGCCGGTGCCCGAATCCGGCGTGCAGCGCATCGTCGCGATCATGGAACAAGCGGGCATGACGGCGAAGGTCAGCTCGATCCACGTCAACGGCTGGTTCGGCGACTACGACAAGTTGTCGATGGCGAAGTTGCTGTGCAACGAACGCTTCGGCTTCGCACTCGACGCGGAGCGCGAACGCTGCGTCTTCGCCGGCGATTCGCCCAACGACGCGCCGATGTTCGCGTCCCTGCCGAACGCCGTCGGCGTGGCGAACGTCAAGCGCTTCGCGTTGCCGCCGGGCCAGGCGCCCGCGTACGTCACGCAGGCTGAAGCGGGCGCGGGGTTTGCGGAGCTGGCGCGGTACCTGGTGGGCGCGCGTCAGGGCTCGATGACGACCGCCGCGAAGAACCGGTAGCCCACGCCGCGCACCGTCGCCAGCGGCAGGTGCACACCGCAGGCCTCCTCCACCTTGCGCCGCAGCCGGCGCACCTGCGTGTCGAGCCGGCGCTGGTCGTACTGCAGGTAGTCCTCGCCGAGCGCCTCGACGATCGCGCGCCGCTGCACGACTTCCTGCGCGCTGCGCGCCAGGGCG
>DATBPW010000507.1:0-20699 GCA_036561125.1 Ramlibacter sp.
GCGCGAGCGCGACTTCGACGTGCTGATGCTCGACCTGTCCATGCCGGGCCGCAGCGGCATGGAGCTGATCAAGCTGGTGAAAGCCGAGAAGCCGAAGCTGCGCATCCTCGTGCTGTCGATGCACCAGGAGACGCAGTACGCGGTGCGCGCGATCAAGTCCGGTGCCAGTGGGTACCTCACGAAAGAGAGCGCGCCGGGACAACTGGTGCAGGCGATCCACAAGATCGCCGGCGGCGGCGCATACATCAGTCCGGAAGTCGCGGAGCAACTCGCGCTGGGCGCCATGCCGGGCGGCGAGAAGGCGCCGCACGAGCTGCTGTCCGACCGCGAGTTCGAAGTGTTCCGGCAACTGGTCGTCGGCTCCTCGGTGACGGAGATCGCCGGCAACCTCAAGTTGTCGGTCAAGACCGTGAGCACGCACAAGGCGAACCTCCTGGGCAAGCTCGGCGTCGCGAACCAGAGCGAACTGGTGCGCTACGCAATCCGCCACGGCCTCGGCGGCGAAGACAACATCTAGCCCCCGGGCCTAGGACGATTCCTAGGCGCACTCGGAAACCGCCGCCTGCCCAACCGGACTCGTCCGAAGGCGCGATTCAGGCGCGTCTGATTTCGATCAAGTCGCCGACAGGCCAAAGTAGCGGCCATGTCAACAGCATCCGCAACCCGAGCCGTCAAGGTCTTTCTCGCCGACGACTCCGGCCCGATCCGGCAGCGCATCGCGGGGATGCTTTCGCCCGCCAGCACCATCGTGGGCGAGGGCGAAACGCCGCAGGGCTGCATCGACGGCATCCTCGCCACGCATCCCGACGTCGTCGTGCTCGACGTGCAGCTGGTCGGCGGGCAGGGGCTCGAAGTGCTGCGCGCCGTCCGCGCCGCCGATCCCCGCGTCGCGTTCGTCGTTTTCTCGAACAACTCGCAAGCCGCGTACCGCAAGCGCTACCTCGCCGAAGGCGCGACGCGCTTCCTCGACAAGTCCACCGAATTCGACCAGCTCGCCGCCGCGGTCGATTCGGCTCCCGTTTCCGTTTCCCACTGAGATTCCACCTGAGGTGACCCCATGAACGCTGCCGCCCTCGAAACTCCCGCCCGCGCCATCCGCATTGCGCCGATGCCCGTGTCCACGCGCGCCGCGACGGCGCCGATCGGGCAGATCAAGACGTTGTGCTCCACCTGCCACCTCAAGGACCTGTGCCTGCCGTGCGGCCTCACCGGCCCCGAGGTCGAGCGCCTGGACAACCTGATGTTCGCCCGGCGCAAGGTCGCCATGGGCGAGACGCTGTTCCACGAAGGCGACAAGTTCCAGTTCGTGTACGCGGTGCGCGCCGGCACGTTCAAGTCGTCGCTGACGCTGGCCGACGGCCGCGAGCAGGTGAGCGGCTTCCACCTCACGGGCGAACTCATCGGCCTCGACGCGCTCGCCACCGGCAAGCACGCGAGCACCTCGATCGCGCTGGAGGACACGGAAGTCTGCGCGATTCCGTATGCGCACCTGAGCGACCTCGCCTCGCACAGTTCGAATTTGCAGATGGTGCTGGCGCGCCTGATGAGCCAGGAAATCGTGCGCGAGCACACCCTGATGATGCTGCTCGGGAGCATGAACGCCGAGGAGCGCCTCGCCGCATTCCTGCTGAACCTGTCGCATCGCATGAAAGCGCGCGGCTACTCGGCGCGCGAGTTCCACCTGCGCATGTCGCGCGCCGAGATCGGCAGCTACCTGGGCATGAAGCTCGAGACGGTGAGCCGCACGTTCTCCGCGTTCCAGGCTCAGCGCCTGCTCGAAGTCGACAAGAAGCACATCCGCATCACCGACCTCGAAGGGCTGCAGCGCGCGTTCGAAGCCCGGGTGCAGTGATGACCGGCAACGGCACCCCGGCGACGCTGAAACTCATCGCCGACGAACATGCCGCCGTCGCCGCGGTCCTGCGCTCGATCCAGCCGCTGGTGGACGAGGGCCCGGGCGACGAGCCGCAGCGCTTCTTCGACGTGCTGCGCGCGATGCTGTTCTACCTCGACGAATTCCCGGAGCGGCACCACCACCCGAACGAATCGAACCTGCTGTTCCCGCGCGTCGTGCGCAACGCGCCCGAGCTGATGCCCGTGATCCAGAAGCTCGAGGCGGACCACATGCAGGGCGAGCAACGCATCCGCGAGCTGCAGCACCAGCTGCTCGCATGGGAACTGCTCGGCGGCTCGCGGCGCGCCGCATTCGCGACGGCGATCCACGATTACATCCGCTTCTACCTGGACCACATGCGCATCGAGGAGACGCATGTGATGCCCGTCGCGCGCCAGGTGCTCGGGCCGCAGGATTGGGAAGAACTCGACCGCGCATTCGAAGCGTCGCGCGACCCGCTGGCCGGCGGTGCGCGCGACCCCGCGTACGACCAGCTGTTCACGCGCATCGTGCTCGCGACGCCGGCGCCGCTGGGCGTCGGGCCGGAATTGCACAAGGCCGCGCTCGCCTGACGTGACGCAACCCGCGGGCCTGACCACCGCGCAGGCGCGCGACATCCTCGCGCGCGCCGGGCCGAACGACATCGAGTCGCGCGAACGGCGCGGCTGGACGGCGACCGTGCGCGGCATGGCGCGCGAGCCGATGTTCGTGCTGCTCGTCGCGGCGGCAGCGATCTACCTCGCCATCGGCGATCGCGCCGAGGGCATCCTGCTCGGCGCATTCGCCGGGATCACCGTCGGGCTCGTGTTCCTGCAGGAGCGGCGCAGCGAACGCGCGCTCGACGCCTTGCGCGCACTGGCCGCGCCGAGCGTGCGCGTCATCCGCGACGGCGTGCAGGTGCGCATCCCCGCGCGCGAACTCGTCCCGGGCGACCTGTTCCTTGTCGCCGAAGGCGAACGCGTCGCAGCGGACGCGCTCCTGCGCGAATGCGCGCAGCTCGCCATCGACGAGTCGCTGCTCACCGGCGAGCCGGTGCCGGTGCTCAAGGGCGCCGACGGAGATTCCGACCCCGGCGCGCAGAACATCTTCGCGGGCACCCTCGTCGTCTCGGGCCATGGTGTGGCGCAGGCGACACTCACCGGCAGCCGTTCGCGCGCCGGGAGCATCGGCGCGTCGATTGCTGCGATCGAGCCGTCGCCCACGCCGCTGCAATTGCAATTGCGCCGGCTGGTCGGCCGGCTCGGCGCCGGTGCGATCGCGCTGTGTCTCCTGCTCGCCGCCTGGTTCGGCGTGGTGCGCGGCGACTGGCTGCAAGGCGTGCTGTCGGGCATCGCGGGCGCGATGGGCATGCTGCCCGAGGAGTTCCCGATGGCGCTGTCGGTGTTCCTCGCGCTCGGCGCCTGGCGCCTGGCACGGATCAAGGTCCTCGCGCGGCGGCCGGCCGTGATCGAGGCGCTGGGCGCGGCCACGGTCCTGTGCGTCGACAAGACCGGCACGCTGACGGAAAACCGCATGCACTTGCGCCGGCTCGTCACGCCGCAGGTCGACGTCGACCTCGCGAGCACGCAGCCGCTGCCGGAGGAAGCCCATCGCCTCCTCGAATACGCGATGCTCGCGTCGCGCCGGGACGGCATCGATCCCATGGACCGCGCGATCGTGCGGCGCGGCGACGACTTCCTCGCGCAGACCGACCACCTGCATGCGGATTGGCTGCTCGAGCAGGAATACGCGTTGACGCCGCAATTGCCGGCGATGTCGCACGCGTGGACCACCCGTGACGGCTTGCGCCACGTCGCCGCCAAGGGCGCGCCCGAGGCGGTGATTTCGCTGTGCCACCTCGATGCGCACGAGGCCGCGCAGGTCTCGCAGCACGTCGCGCGACTCGCCGCCGAAGGCTTGCGTGTGCTCGGTGTCGCGTGCGCCGTCGCGCCGGAGGGCCGGCTCGCCGCCGACCAGCACGACTACGAATTCCAGTGGCTCGGCCTCGCGGCGTTCGAGGACCCGCTGCGCGCCAGCGCCGCGCCCGCGGTGGCGCTCGCGCGCAGGGCCGGCATCGCGGTCGCGATGATCACGGGCGACCACTCGCAGACGGCACTGGCGATCGCGCGGCAGGCCGGCATCGACACCACGGGCGGGGCCCTCACCGGCACGCAGATCGAGGCGATGGACGACGCCGCGCTCGCGCGCGCCGTGCGCACCGTGCGCGTGTTCGCGCGGGTGCAGCCGGAGCAGAAGTTGCGGCTGGTGCGTGCGTTCCGCGCGAACGGCGACGTCGTCGCGATGACCGGCGACGGCGTGAACGACGCGCCGGCGCTGAAGGCCGCGCACATCGGCGTCGCGATGGGCGCACGCGGCACGGACGTCGCGCGCGAAGCCGCGGGGCTCGTGCTGCTCGACGACGACTTCGGCAACATCGTCGCCGGCGTGCGCATGGGCCGGCGCATCTTCGACAACCTGCGCAAGGTGATGACGTACATCACCGCGATCCACGTCCCGATCGCGGGGCTCGCGCTGATCCCTGTCGTCGCGGGCCTGCCGCCGCTGATGCTGCCCGTGCACGTCGTGATCACCGAGATGATCATCGACCCGGTGTGCTCCCTTGCGTTCGAAGGTGCGCCGGAGCAGCCGGGCACCATGGACCGGCCGCCGCGCAACGCCGGCGAGCCGCTGGTCGGGCGCTCCGTGCTGTGGCGCGGCGCATTGCAGGGCGCGCTGCTGCTGGCGGCGGCGCTGGCGGTCTATGCGATCGGGCTTCGGTCGGGGAGCGCCGATTCGGCGCGTGCGCAGGCGCTCATCGCGTTCACGGTGGGCAACCTGGGCCTCGTGTGGCTCAACGCCAGCAGCGGTGGCGCGGGCTGGCGCTCGGTGTTCCACGCGGGCTATGCGGCGTTCTGGGTCGTCGCCGCGATGGCGGCTGCGACCTTCGTCGCCGGACTCGCCTTCGAGCCGGTGCGCGAATTGCTGCGGTTCTCGATGCCGCCGCTGCACCTGGTGCTCGCGGCCATCGGTGCGGGGGCCGGCGCAGTCGTGCTGGCGGGAGGGATGCTCGCACTTGAGCAATCTCAATCGAATCGGCCGCCCGCTGCGTAGAGTGAAGCCATGAAACTCCCCGTCGACATCCGCTTCATCGGCCTCGAACACTCCGAGGCGCTCGAAACCACGGCGCGCGAGCGCATTGCGCGAATCGACTCCACCTGCGACGGCCTGATCGGCTGGCGCGTGACCATCGAGCAATCGCACAAGCACCAGCAGCATGGCCGCCAGATCGCCGTGCGCATCGACGTGACGCTGGTCGGCCATGAGGTCGCGGTGGAGCACGTGCATGACGAGGACCCGTACGTGGCGCTGCGCGATGCGTTCGACGCGATCCGCCGCCGCATCGAGGACACGGTGCGCATCCAGCGTGGCAGCGTGAAGTCGCACGCGCATCCCGCGGGGGAGGACGCCGAATGAAGCGCCCGCCGGCCCATCGCGACGAAGCCGCGACGCCTGCGCCCGCCCGGCGCGTGCGCGCCATCGCCATCCCCGGCGCCGAAAGCCTGGCGCCGGCCGAATCGCTGGAGGAAGCCGAGAGCGAGCTCGGGATGAACGAGTGGATCGACCCCGAGACCGGCGAGCCCGCCGAGGGCCAGTCGCCGCCGCACCTGCAGGACGATTGAGCCGCGCGTCCGCGCGGCCCGCCGTGTCAGTCGTTCGCGTCGCCGCGGATCACGAGCACCGGCACCGGCGCGAGCCGGATGATCTGCTCGGCGCCGCTGCCCACCAGCATGCGCTCGAAGCCGCGCCGCCCGTGCGTGCCCACCACGACCAGGTCGGCTTCCCACTGCTGCGCCTCTTTCGCGACGAGCACACCGAGCCGCTCGCCCGGCTGGTCGAGGAGCTTGACGTCGGCGGTGACGCCGGAGGCTTTCGCGATCTCGGCGGCGTCGGCCAGCACGCGCTCGGCCGCCTGCATCGCCGCGGCCAGGATCATGCTGCTCGCCTCGAAGCCGGTGAGGTGCGCGACCTCGTCGACCACGTGGACGATCCGCAGCTGCCCATCGCCGTCGCGCGCGATGTTGAGGGCGGCGACGAGCGCCTTGTTCGACGTGGGGCTGCCGTCGACGGGGACGAGGATGCGGCGGTACGTGCGCATGGAGGGCTCCTGGTTGCGTGAAGCGTTGCATCCAGTCTCGCCGCGCGTTCGCGGGCCGCGGCTGATGCGCGTCAAGCGCCGCAAAAGAAAACCCGCCGGGGAGCTGCCAGCATCCGGCGGGTCACGCGGGGACCTGTTCCGGGCCGCGAGTTCGTCGCGCGCCCAATCCCCGCGAATCCGGCGCTCGGATGGCGCCGGGATGCGCGGCGCCGGGAGATGAGACCGCCCGCCGCGACAGTGCGGTCTGCACCGCACTGGGTTCAATATAGGCGCTGGGTGGCAGGCCGCCTTGATGGCGATCAAGGTTTCACGCGCCGTTCGCTTCGTCGCGCGCGGCGAACGTCATGCGCTGCGCCTCTTCGGCGATGGCACGCAGGCGCGCGACGCGTTCGGCGAGTTCTTGCGGCACCTCGCCGCCCTTCGCCTTGAAGGATGCCGCCAGCAGTTCCTGTTCCGCTTCGAGCAGGCGCAGGTCCGCGACGCGCCACTCCTCGTAGAGGGCTTCGAACCGCAGCAACGCGGCGCGTTGCGCTTCGGTCGGCGTGGGGGAGGATCGCGGCATCCGGCGATTGAACGTGCCGCGCGCCAAAGGCGCATTGAGCCAGCTCAAGTCGCGCCGTTGCGGCGCGCCGACGCGGCCACGCGGCACTTGAGCTGCCTCAAGCTCGAGCACGTTGCGATGTGGGTGAATCTGCACTGCAACCATGCGACTGCAAATCCCACCCACCCGCGCGCTCGGCCTGCTGGCCGCACTGACGGTCGTCATCGTCTCGATGTCGACCGCGCTGCTGGTCTGGGAAATGCGCAAGCGCGACCTCGAGCGCGAGCGGCTCGACACGGCGAGCGTCGCGCACATGCTGCGCGAGGAGACCGAGCGCAACTTCGAGGCGTCGGACGGTGCGCTGCGCGCGGTGCAGGAACGCATGGAGACGGATTTCGGCAAGTCCGCACCGCTCGACGGCGCGGTCGTCAAGCTGCTGCTCGGGGCGCGCGCGATTTCGGCCCCGCAAGTCGACGTGATTGCGATCACCAACGGGCAGGGCCGCGTGGTCAACGCGTCGCGCGACGACCCGCGGCTCGCGGTGTCGGTCGACCAGAGCGCGTACTTCAAGGCATTCTCCGCGGGCACCGCCGCAGGCCTGTTCATCGACAAGCCCGTGCGCATCGGCCCCGCCGAATGGGCCATCGACATGGCGCGCGCGATCACCGGGCCGGGCGGCAAGCTGCGCGGCGTGGTTGTGCTCACGCTGCGCGCGCCGAATCTCGAGGAGTTCCAGCAGCGCATGGACCCCGAGCACGCGCGCCCCATCGCGGTCTACCTCGACGACGGCACGCTGGTGGCGAGCGCGCCGCGCAACGGCTTCGTCGGCGAGCGGCCGCCCGAGCTCGGCTCGGGACCGATCAACGTCACGGGCGACCAGGTGCGATCGTTGGCGCACCGGACCGGCGATGGCCGACAGCGCTTCTTCGCGCTCGCGCACGCGGGTTCGCTGCCGCTGCTGGTCGGCGTCGGCAGCGACGACGAGATGGTCCTGGCCCAATGGCGCGAGCAGGCCTTCTCGATCGTGCTCGGTGCGCTGCTGGTGTGCCTCTTCACGGTCACTGCCGCTGTCGTCATGGCCGGCGAGCTGAGGCGCGAGGCGCGCCTCGCGCAAGCGCTGCGCGACGCCAACGACCGCTATCACCGCACGGTGGAATCGCTGATGGACGCCATCGTCAGCATCGACGCGGGCGGGGCCATCACGCTGTTCAATCCGGCCGCCGAGCGCATGTTCGGCATCGCCGCGACCGATGCGCTCGGTGCCTCGTTCGAGCGGCTGGTGCCGCCGCGCTCACGCGTGGCGCATGCGGGGTACATGCGGCATTTCGCCGAAACGCAGCTTGCGACCGGCGGAATGCAATTGAACGCGGACGTGGCAGGCCTGCGGGCGGACGGTTCCGAGTTCCCGCTGGAAACGTCGTTGACGCGCACGTTCGTCGACGGGCATCCGGAAATCATCGCGGTGCTGCGCGACGTGACCGAGCGCCGCCGGGCCGAACGCGAGCTGCACGAGATCAACCGGCAACTGCGGGCGCTGTCGTCGTCGCTGCAGGACGTGCGCGAGCAGGAGCGCTCGCGCATCGCGGCGGAGCTGCACGACGAGCTGGGCCAGCAGCTCACGGGTCTCAAGCTGGAACTGTCCTGGCTCGGGAACCGCGTGAAGGAGGGCCGCACGCCGCGCATCGAAGAGATCGACGCGATGCGCCGCCAGCTCGACGGCACGATCGGCTCGGTGCGTCGCATCGCGACCGAACTGAGGCCGCGCGTGCTGGACGACCTCGGCTTCTGCGCCGCGCTGGCGTGGCAGGCGAAGGAATTCGCGCGCCGCAGCGGCCTCGAACTCGAACTGGACCTCGCCGCGTCGGAATGCATCACGCAGGACCCGATCGCGACCGGGCTCTTCCGCATCGTGCAGGAATCGCTCACGAACGTCGCCCGGCACTCGGGCGCCCGGCACGTGCTGGTGCAGTTGCAGCTGCAGCCGACCGACGACGCGGTGCTGCTGCGCGTGAAGGATGACGGCGCGGGTTTCGACACGTCGAACCAAGCGCGCGCCGGGATCGGCCTCGTGAGCATGCGCGAGCGCGCCACCGCGCTCGGCGGGCACTTGCGTGTCGAAAGCGCGTTCGGCGCCGGCACGACCGTCGAAGTGGTGGTGCCGCTTGCTTCGCACGTGGCCGAAGAAGCCGAGGAGGCTGCCGCATGACCATCGATGTCCTCGTGGCGGACGACCACGCCATCATCCGCGACGGGCTGCGCAAGATCCTGGGAGAGACCGGCGACCTCTGTGTGGCCGGCGAGGCGTCGGACGCGCAGGAAGTCGTGGAGCAGGTGCGCGCGCGCGACTGGGGCCTCGTCGTGCTCGACATGTCGATGCCGGGGCGCAGCGGGCTCGAGTTGATCCGGCAATTGAAGTCCGAGCGGCCGCGGCTGCCGATCCTGGTCTTCAGCATGCATCCCGAGGAGCAGTACGCCGTGCGCGCGATCCGGGCCGGCGCGGCGGGCTACCTGTCGAAGGAAACCGACAGCGACATGCTGCTGCCCGCGATGCGCAAGGTCGCCGGCGGCGGCGCGTACGTGAGCAGCAAGGTCGCGGAGCTCCTCGCGACGGAGAGCACGCGCTCGGCGGAGCAGCCGCCGCACACGCTGCTGTCGGACCGCGAGTGGGGCATCTTCTCGCGCATCGTGCGCGGCTCGTCGCTGACCGAGATCGCCGACCAGCTGTGCCTGAGCATCAAGACGGTCAGCACGCACAAGGCGCACATCCTGGCGAAGATGAACATCGCCAACCAGGTCGACATGGTCCGCTACGCGATCGACCACGGTCTGCTCGATACGGCGCGCGAATAGCACCTGGCCGGCCCCCAGTCCACCGGCAACGCCCGGATGGTTGACGCAGCTCAAGTCGGTGCGCCCGGCGTTGGCGCGCGCGCGACACCAGTTCCAGATGCGCCGCGGCGCTTCAGAGAAGTCTGATGCGCCGATTGAGCGCACTCCGATGGCGGGCAGGCCACTGCGCGACGAACATTCACTTCATCTTGCGGGCCATCGTGGGCCGCTGAATTCCGAGAGAGGTCAACTGAAATGAAGGTCAAGACGATCCATGCCGCCGTCGTTGCCGGCGCCGCCGCCATCTTCCTGTGCCCGCCCGCGTATGCGGTCGACGCCGATGCGGCGCTGGCCCTCGCGCGCCAGAACAACTGCCTGAAGTGCCACGCGATCGACAAGGACAAGGATGGCCCCTCCTACAAGAAGGTCGCCGCGAAATACAAGGGCAAGCCCGACGCGGAAGCCAAGTTGATCAACCACATCACATCGGGCGAGAAGGCCAAGTTCCCGGACGGCCACGAAGAGGAACACAAGATCGTGAAGACCTCGCCGCCGAAGGACATGGCCCAGATCAAGAACCTGGTCGACTGGATCCTCTCGCAATAGCAACAGGCAACCAAGGAACGGTCATGAGACTGATGAAGAAACTCCTCGCCGCCTGTGCGCTGCTCGCCGGCTTCATCGCCGCCTCGCACGCGCAAGGCGTCCAGCCGACCGGTGCCGGCGACCGCACGCTCAAGGGCGACGCGGTCTGCACGCGCTGCCACGACGAATCGGAGAACAAGCCGATCCTCGCGATGTACACGACGCGCCACGGCGTGAAGGCCGATGGCCGCACGCCCGGCTGCCAGTCGTGCCACGGCAGCAGCCAGTCGCACCTGGCGAACAAGAGCACGCCGCCGGACGTCGTGTTCGGCACGGGCAAGCTCGCCTCCGCGCCCGAAGCGCAGTCGAAGGTGTGCCTCACCTGCCACGACGGCGGCAAGCGCGGCTTCTGGCACGGCAGCCAGCACCAGAGCCAGGACATGACCTGCTCGAACTGCCACACGAACCACATCGTGGGCGGCGACAAGGTGCTGTCGAAAGTCACGCAGCCCGAGGTGTGCTTCAACTGCCACAAGACCGAGCGCGCGCAGACGCACCGCATCTCCACGCACCCGATCGACGCGGGCAAGATGGCCTGCTCCGACTGCCACAACCCGCACGGCTCCACCGGTCCCAAGCTGCTCGTCAAGAACTCCGTCAACGAGGTCTGCTACACGTGCCACGCCGAGAAGCGCGGACCGTTCCTGTGGGAGCACGCGCCCGTCGTCGACGACTGCACGAACTGCCACACGCCGCACGGCTCGAGCATCACGCCGCTGCTCAAGGCGCGCGCACCGTTCCTCTGCCAGGAATGCCACTCGGGTGACCACGGCAAGAGCATCTACAGCGGCGGCAACCTGCCGGGCGGCAACATCACGGGCGTCAACGGCATCCAGGGCGTCGCCAACCAGAGCCCCCCGGCGCAGCTGAATGGCCGTGCGTGCATGAACTGCCACTCCCTCGTGCACGGCTCGAACCATCCCGCCGGCGCGAAGTTCCAGAGATAGGGCCAGGAGAAGACCATGAAAGCGAATACCCAGAGGTTTGCGCTGCGGCTGACGGTCCTTGCCGCGCAGGCGGCGCTCGCGGCGATGTCGACCGCCGTCCAGGCGCAATCGATCCCGACCGCGGAGGAGCTCACGACGCCTTCGAGCACGGTGGAGGTTGGCGCGACCTACACCAGCCCGAAGAACAAGGACAACCGCGAAGCCACGCTGGTGCCGAATACGAACGGCGACAGCACTTCGTACAAGTTCGGCGAGTACAACGGCCTGTACCGGCGCGGCACGACCGCCATCGGCAACTTCGACCTGCGCGGTGGCGCGCCGTACGACAGCAACGACCCGACCCGCTGGCGCCTCACGGGCCGCGACCTCGGGCTCGACACGCGCAGCGTGAACGGCGAATACGGGCAGCAGGGCACGTTCCGCTTCAAGTTCGGTTACGACGAGCTGTTCCGCGCGCGCTCCGACACGTACATGACGCCATACACCGGCGAAGGGACGTCCAACCTCGCGCTGCCGGCGAACTGGATCAAGCCCATCGTGCCGCAGGCATCGGGCACCGCCACGACGAACACGAGCACGGGGCAGAACTTCCGCGGGCTGGACCCCACCGTGGGCACGGCGAACGGCCTCGCGAATGGCGTGGTCGTGCCGGCCACGGCCGCGACGCTCGCCAGCCAGGCCACGACCCGCGCGGCCGACCTGGCCGACTACCGCAACGTGAACCTCTCGACGAGGCGCAAGACCACCGACCTCGGTTTCAGCTATGAGCTGAACCCGCGCTGGGAGGTGGTGGCCTCCGTCCGTCACGAGACGAAGGACGGCCTCAAGCCGCTGTCCGTCGTGAGTTCGCAGGTGTCGGAATACGCGGCCACGCTGCCGGACCCGATCCACCAGACGACCGACCAGTACAACGCGACCGTCAACTTCCGCGGCGAGCAGAGCTTCTTCACCGGCGAGTACTACATCTCGCAATTCAGCAACGACATCAAGTCGGTGACCTGGAACGACTCGAGCGACCCGACGAAGACGGCCACGTATGCCGCGCCGCCGAGCAACCAGTTCCACCAGCTCACGCTGAGCGGCGGCTACACGTTCACGCCGACGACACGGCTCGTGGGCAGCGCGTCCTACGGGCGCAACACGCAGAACGACCCCTATGTCACCGCCGGCCAGAACGCACAGTTCCCGATGGGGCTGCCGGTCGCGTCGCTCGACGGCAAGGTGATCACGAAGGCCGTGAACCTGAAGCTCACGACCAAGCCGATGAAGGACCTGGGCATCAACGTCGCGTACAAGTACGACGACCGCGACAACCAGACGCCCGTCAACACGTATGCCTTCCAGGACGCCAACGAGGCGAAGTCGGGCACGAACTCCTTCATCGCCGGGCAGGGCAGCAACCTTAACCTGTACGCGAACCGGCCGTACAGCAAGAAGCTGCAGCAGTTGAACCTGGACGGCGATTACCGCATCTCGAAGTCGCAGGCGGTCGGCGCGGGCGTCGAGGAGCAGCGGATCGACCGCGGCTGCAGCGGCTCGTGGATCAATTGCGCCGACGCGCCCAAGAGCACCGAAGACACCTTCAAGGCCAACTGGCGCGCGAAGCTGTCGGACTCCGTCGACGCGAGGCTCGGCGCCGCGTACTCGCGCCGCCGTGTCGACTACGACGAGAACGCGTTCCTCTCGCTCGTCCCGTACGCCAACGTCATCCCGACGCTGGGCGCCGGCGTGGGCGCAACGTCCAGCGTGTACCAGTACCTGGTCGCGAACGGCCTGACGGGCTTCGGGCCGGTGACGCCGTACGTCCTGGAAACCGGCCAGGCGGCGATCTTCACGCCCAACGGCAACATCATCCCGCAGGCACTTTACGCGAGCCGGAACAACATCAACGAGCTCGTCGGGATGCGCCGATTCAACATGGCGGACCGCGATCGCGCCAAGCTGCGCGGCTCGGTGAACTGGCAGGCGAACGAGCAGCTCGGCGTGCAGGCGTCGGTCGACTACCTCGACGACAACTTCTCGAAGTCGGTGTTCGGTCTGACCAGCTCGCGGGGCGGCGCCTTCAACCTCGAAGGCAACTACCAGGCCAGCGAGAGCCTCGCGATGTCGCTGTTCTTCACGTACGAGGACCGCACGTGGAAGGCGGCCGGGGATGCGTACGGCAGCAACAACAACGGCACGGGCTCCAACTCGTTCGCCGGCAATGCGGCCAACACGAACGTCAGCCCCGTCGCGTGCTACGGCACGATCACCGACAAGAACGTGAACGCGAAGGTCGATCCGTGCCTGATGTGGAACAACTCCACGCACGACCGCGTCGACACGATCGGCTTCACGCTGACCAAGCAGGGCCTGTTCTCGCCGAAGTTCACGCTGTCGGGCTCCGTCGTCTACTCGCGCGCCCGCACCGATATCAACGTGAGCGGCGGCAGCTATGTCGCCAACCCGCTCGCGGCGGCCGGCGCGCAGCCGGGCGGCGTCGGCAACTACTACCTGTTCGCGTCCGCGCTCCCGACCATCTCGACGGAGACCATCGAGCTCATGCTCGACGGGCGCTACCAGATCAGCAAGATGGCGGCCGTGCACGTGCGCTATCTCTACGGCCACATGAAGGCCGTCGACTGGGGCTACGACGGCATGCAGTTCGGCACCGGCACCAACTACCTGCCGACGAACGAGCAAGCGCCGAACTTCCACGCCCAGGCGATCGGCGTCTCGTACATCTACAAGTTCTAAAGCAGTTCCCATGGCCACTGACACATCGAAATCCCCCGGCTGGATCCGCCGGACCTGGACCGTGCTGAACCGCCCGAGCGCGAAGTACTCCGTGCTCGTGCTCGGCGTGGTCTTCTTCATCGGCGGCATCCTGTTCTGGGGCGGCTTCCACACCGCCCTGGAAGCGACCAACAACCTCGAGTTCTGCATTTCCTGCCACGAGATGCGCGACAACGTCTACGTGGAGTACAAGGAGACGATCCACTACTCGAACCGCACCGGCGTGCGTGCGACGTGTCCCGACTGCCACGTGCCCCACGAGTGGGGCCCGAAGGTCTGGCGCAAGATGAAGGCCAGCATGGAGGTGTGGGGCAAGATCACCGGGGACATCGACACGAAGGAGAAGTTCGAGGCCAAGCGGATGGAACTTGCGACCAACGAGTGGAACCAGATGAAGGCCACGAATTCACGCGAGTGCCGCAACTGCCACAGCTTCGATGCGATGAGCCCCGAGCTGCAGAAGCAGACGCCCTACAAGAAACACATGAAGGCCAAGGAAGAGGGCAAGACCTGCATCGACTGCCACAAGGGGATCGCGCACCACCTGCCGAAGGAATACAAGGATCCCGACGAGTGAACACTGTCGGTGCGTGACCGCGAAACGGCGGCGGAAGGTTCGGAACCTTCCGCCGTTTTTCTTTTGGCGCGCCGCCCGGCGGAGCTGAGAAATGCAATCTTTCTTCTTGTCGTGCAACAGATCGCAGTAGGGCCATCCGTACGCGATTCCCCGCATGCCCGCCGCCGGGCTCGCGGGGACAATGCATTGGCACAAATCCAACAGCGGCAACGGCATGCAAGTCCTCCACAACCTGGCGTTCGGCTTCGAACACGCGCTGACCATCCACAACCTGCTGTACTGCGCGCTCGGGTGCGTGGTCGGCACGCTGGTGGGCCTGCTGCCGGGGCTCGGCCCGCTCGCCACCATCTCGATCCTGCTGCCGCTCACGTATTCGATCGACACGGGCAGCGCCTTGATCATGCTGGCGGGCATCTATTACGGCGCCCAGTACGGCGACAGCGTCTCGGCGATCACCATGAAGATGCCGCACGCGAGCTCGATCGTCGCCTGCATCGACGGCTACCAGATGAACCTGAATGGCAAGACGGGCCTGGCGCTGTTCACGGCCGGCTTTTCGAGCTTCGTCGGGGGCACGGTGTCCATCATCGTGCTGGCGTGGTTCGCACCGATGCTCGGCGAGGCGGCGTTCCTGTTCGGCCCGGCCGACTACTGCGCGCTGATGCTGGTGGGTTTCGTGTGCGTGAGCTTCGTGACGACCGGCAGCCTGCTCAACGGCTTCGCGATGTGCCTGATCGGCGTGCTGCTCGGGCAGATCGGCACCGACGTGAACAGCGGCATGCAGCGGTTCACGCTGGACATGCCGTTCCTGATGGACGGCATCAGCGTCATCAGCATCGCCCTGGGCTGCTTCGGCATCGCCGAGATCACGCGCAACCTGGACAACAAGGTCACGCGCTCGCCGTTCGCCGGCGAGATCAAGCTGATCCCGACGTGGCCGGAGTTCAAGCGCATCGTCCCGAGCGCGCTGCGTGGCAGCCTGGTCGGCTCGTTCATGGGCATCCTGCCCGGCGGCGGCACCGTCATCGCGCAGTTCGCGGCCTACGCCGTGGAGAAGAAAGTCTCCAAGTACAAGGACGAGATCGGCCACGGCGCGATCGAAGGCGTCGCGGGTTTCGCGGCAGCGGACGAAGCGGCGGCGCGCACGAGCTTCATCCCGCTGATGTCGATCGGCATCCCGGAGAACGCGGTGATGGCGCTGATGATGGCCGCGTTCATCATCAAGGGCATCCAGCCGGGCCCGAACATGATCGCCAGCCACCCGGACCTGTTCTGGGGCCTCGTCGCCTCGATGTGGGTCGGCAACGTGTTCCTCGTGGTCATGAACGTGCCGATGGTGCGGTACCTGCTGTCGGTGTTCAAGATCCCGTACAACGTGCTGTTCCCGTGCATCCTGTTCTTCTGCTGCATCGGCACGTTCAGCGAGAACAACAACCTCGACGACATCTACACCACCGCGGTGTTCGGGCTGGTCGGGTATCTCTTCATGCGGCTGGACCTCGACGCGCCGCCGCTGCTGCTCGGCTTCATCCTCGGCCCGATGCTCGAGGAGAATTTCCGCCGCGCGATGCTGCTGTCGCGCGGCAGCTTCGGCACCTTCGTCACGCGGCCGATCAGCGGCACGCTGCTGGGTCTGCTCACCGTGTTCATCGCCTGGAACTTGTTCAGTTTCATCAGGTCGGCGCGCAGGCAACGGGTCGCCGGCCGGCCGCCACCGGCGGTGCGCGAAGCGGAGGCCTGAGCCCGCAGCGCCGCTGCACGCGCATACTGGCGCGCATGCAGCAGCGAATGCTTCCGTGCGGCGAGCGCGTCGCGGCGCTCGGGCAGGGCACGTGGAACATCGGCGACGATCCTGCGCGCCGCCGCGAGGAGGTCGCCACGATCCGCCGCGGCATCGACCTCGGCCTCGCCCTCATCGACACCGCGGAGATGTACGGCGACGGCCGCTCGGAAGAACTCGTGGGCGAGTCGATCACCGGGCGCCGCGGCGAAGTGTTCCTCACGAGCAAGGTGTACCCGCACAACGCATCGCTGCATGCCATGCCGCGCTCGTGCGAGGCGAGCTTGCGCCGCCTGCGCGTGGAAGCGCTCGACCTGTACCTGCTGCACTGGCCCGGTGAAGTGCCGATCGCGGAGACCGTCGATGCGTTCGAGCGGCTGCAGCGCGCCGGCAAGATCCGCCATTGGGGCGTGAGCAATTTCGACATCGATGCGATGCAGGAGCTGCGGCGCACACCCGGCGGCGGCAACGCCCAGGTGAACCAGGTGCTCTACAACCTCGGCGAGCGCGGCATCGAATGGGACGTGCTGCCCTGGCTGCGCGAACGCCGCGTGCCCGTGATGGCTTATTCGCCCTTCGACCAGGGGCGGTTGCTGCGCCGGCGCGCGCTCGCCGGCTTCGCGCGTGAACACGGCATGACGCCCGCGCAAGCCGCGCTGGCCTGGCTGCTGTCGAACGACGGCGTGATCGCGATCCCGAAGACCGGGCAGCGCAAGCGGCTCGAAGAGAACGCAGGTGCGCTCGCGCACTCGTTGTCGGCGCGGCAATTGCGCGAGCTCGATGCCTTGTTCCCGCCGCCGGCCGGGCCCACCCCGTTGGCCATGCTGTGAATCGCGGTTGACCCGCGTCAACGCGAGGCGGGCACACGGCGATACGCTGAAGGCGGGGTGATCATATGAACAAGGCGATGACCATTTCACTGGAGCTGCAGGATTCGCTGCTGACCGCGCGCGTGCGGGGCCACGTGGACGACCTGGCCGAGGGCACGCGGGTCCTCGACGCGGTGGGCGCCGAGAGCATGCGCGTCGGGGCCGACCGGGCGCTCGTCGATTTCAGCGAACTGCGCGGCAGCCTGATGCAGGACTACCAGGCCGAACTGGCGCAATATGCGTCGGCCCGCTTGGGGCGGCTGCGCTGCGCGCTTCTGCTTCCGCCCCTGTTCGACGGCGAGCGGCGCGGGGTGTCCACCGCATCGGGTTTGGCGAGCTTCGAGACGGAGCCGGCCGCGCTCGACTGGCTTCAACAGCGAATGGGCGCGCAGGCCCACAGCGCGCCCACGCGCGCGCCCGCCCGCACGCTGGTCCACCTGATCTGACCTGCCGCGGGCGGCTTGCCAACGCGGCAGGCCCCTGTCAGACTGCGCCGGCCACGACCACCGACGCGCAATGGCCGAACCGCGCTACGCGACATTCCTGCCGCCTCCCGGGGCGGACTTCCGCTTCCTCATGAACTCGATCGAGCGGGGCCGCGCGCGCACTGCGTCGGCAGGCGTCAAGCGCGTGCTGGTCGACCTGTTGGCGCTGCAGGACGAGCCGCAGGAGATCGAGTCGCTGCTGCTCGGCCACCACGTCGGCGTGCACCTGTCGGGCCTCGACCGGATCGCGGTGCTTCTATCCCGTGAAATCGCTTTCAGTGAAACCGTCGCGCAACGCCTCGGCGCGAACATGCGGGTCTTCGACTCGCGCGTCGCTGCGATCGCGTGGCTGGAAAGCGCGGAAACGAGCGTGACGGGGTTTTGAGCGTCAGCGTTTCGGCGCTGCCGGCGGCCCGCACGCCGCCGCGTCGCCGAGTCCCTTGAGGAAGCTGCGGCGCACCGTGCCGGCGGTGATGGCCGCTGCGACGTCCTTGCTGTATTTCTCCGCGCCGGAGAGCCGGCGCACCCAGGCGCGGAAAGGAATGATGCTCTCGGCCGTGCTGCGCACCGCACTCACCGCGACGTCGCCGGCCACATCGGAGCCGCGCTCGACGAGGCTCGGGTTGGCCGGCGTCACCGGCGTGTCGAGGTCCGCGCCGAGCACCGCGTCGAATGTCGCGATTTCCGCCGCGAGGCCCGCGCACGTCGCGTCGGGTGGCGGCGCATACGGAGCTTTCTGCGCCGCGGCCAGCACGAGCGGGATCGGGGCGCGCACGAGATTGAGGTCGGTCAGCGGCGCGATCGCCGCTTCCTGCAGTTTCGACGGCGGTGGTTTCGGTGCCGAGTCAGTGGGCTGCGAGGCACACGCCGCCAGTGCCAGCGCCAGTGCAGCCACCGCGGACTTCACTGCGATTTGCATGCCGCCACGTTAGCGCCGCGCGCGGGCGCGGCGCTTGCGGCATGTCAACGCCGTCAGTCGAGCGCGATCGAAATTTCCTGGAACCCGACGCGCGCGCTGCCCACTTCCACCTTCGCTTCGCCGCTGCCCGCAAGCACCAGCGTGACGAAGCGCTCGTGGCAATTGCCGCGCGTCCACGGCGAGAACACACTCGCCGCGCCGTACAGGCCCGAGCCCCAGCCGTCGAGGTGGCCGATCTCGAATTCGGGCGCGGGCGCGATCACCTTCGCCTTGTCGCCACCCACCGTGAGCCGCAGGGGCTCGACGTGCGGGAGCTTGCGCGCCGAAGGCAGCCCGTAGCTGCCCAGGTAACCGCGGTTCGCGACACGCAGCTCGACACGCGTGACGTCGCCGTGCTTTTCCCTCGAGACGATGTCCACCGTGATGCGGGGCGCGAGCGCGGCGACGCGCAGGAACGCGGCGCTTTGCTCGTTGCAGGTCGAGTCGATGCGTTCGTACGGCGGGTTCCACACGCCCACGCGCGGATCGAAGCCGCCCACTTCCACATCGCCGAGCTGCGGATGCTTCACCTTCCTCCAGCGCTTGAAAACGCGGCCGGCGTTGTGCTGCTTGTCGAACGCGGCGAGCTTGCGGATCGCGTCGCGATCGATTTTCGAATAGTGGTCGACGAAGGGCTTGCGCCGCTCCAGCCCGATCTGCTTGAACAGGTCCCACAGTTCGATCACGTACGCCAGCGCCCCGCGCTGGTGGTACGCGTAGTCGGTGAGGTCGCCCTTGAGCGGCTTCTCCGGCTCGTACAGGAACTCGTGGAAGCCGCTCACCACCGCATAGCCCGTGTACTTCACCATCCACTGTTCGACCTGCTCGTACACGGCGAAGTCGCCTTGGTCCATCTTGCTGTCCGGCTTGTCGCCGAGCGGGCGGATCAGCACGCCGCCGAAGGTGTGCAGGTTCAGCCAGCAGAAGATGTTCGGGTGCTGCGTGGTGAAGTCGAGCACCGCGCGCGTCTCCGGCACGCTGCCGGGATAGTGGCCCGCGCCGGCCTGCTCGTGGTCGGGCGCCCACGTGTGCGGGAAGTTGCGGTTGAAGTCGTACGGGTTGTCCGAGAGGAAGAACGGCGCCGGGATGTGCCGGCCGTCGTAGTTGGCGATCGTCCCTTCCGGATAGAGCTTGTAGAACGGCCCTTCGTCCTCGGGCAGGCGCGCGACCATCACGGGCGGGTCGAGCGGCACGCCCTTTTCGTCGCGCAGTTCGGCGAGCTCGCCGTCGGGGTCGAGCACGCGCATGTAGCCCGACAGGCCGTCGCCGTCGATGTCGCCGCTCTTCCAGTGCGCATGGTTCATCGCGACGCGGTCCTCGATGGGACTGGACCGCACGAAGCGCGCCTGCTTCAGCACCGCTTCCGCGCCGTCCGGCGCCATGCGCGGCAGCACGTAGAACAAGGTCTCGCGCAGGGTGTCGGCCATGTGCGCGGGCAAGGTCTGGCCACCCACGGTGTTGCCGCCCTGGTGCAAGCCGATCACGTCCTCGGCGATCGCGAGCGCCACGCTCGATCCGCACAGCTCCGAGGCGTGCATGTTGCCGTCGACCCAGACGGCCGGGCGCATCTCCTCGCGCCGGCGGCCGATCGTGAGGAGGGGGATGTCGCGTCCTTCGGAGCTGGTGCCCAGCGAATCGACGTGGACGAAGTCCGGGTGCGCCTGGGCCCATTGCTGCAGCTGCGCGGCGATTTCGGAGTGATCGAGGTATTTGGTGCGAAACATGGGGGCGCATTGTCGCTCGCTTCGTATGATGCGCGCCATGAATGAATCGCTGACCGATCGCCTGGCCCGTTGCTACACCGGCGTCGTGCACGACGTGATGCGCGCGATGGGCCTGCGCGACTTCACGCTGCCGCCCGAGCTGCGCCCGCTCTTTCCCGACCGCCGCATCGCCGGCCCGGCGTTCACGATCGACGGCAAGGTGGACCCGCGCGCCGACGCGCACGAGACACTGCTCGCATGGACCGGCCTGCTGTCGAAAGCGAAGCCCGGGCACCTGTGGGTGTCGCAGCCGAACGACCGCGTCGTGGCCCACATGGGCGAGCTCTCGGCCGAGACGCTGAAGGACAAGGGCGTGACGGGTTGCATCGTCGACGGCTACGTGCGCGACGCCAGCTTCCTGATCGAGATGGGTTTCCCGACGTGGTCGCGCGGGTTCACGCCGCGCGACATCGTCGGCTACTGGCTGCCGCGCGCCGTCGACGTCGACATCCGCATCGGCGACGTCATCGTCGCGCCGGGCGACTGGATGCTGGGCGACCG